>NZ_JBQSVL010000043.1:0-24653 GCF_052376215.1 Psychrobacter sp. AOP7-B1-24 | reverse complement strand
TATATACTTAATGCGTGCCACAGGGATCTGTATTTATGAAAGTAATCGCGGTATTAAATCAAAAAGGTGGCAGCGGCAAGACTACCATCGCAACGCATCTGGCTCGTGGCTTACAGTTAAAAGGCCATAGTGTTCTGCTAGTAGATAGCGATCAGCAGGGCAGTGCGCGTGACTGGAGAGCGGTTGATGAAGACAATCCGGTACCAGTGATCGGGCTTGATAGACCAACACTGGATAAAGATTTAAAAAGCGTCTCTGATAAAGATTATGTGGTGATCGATGGATCGCCGCAAGCTACTAGTCTGGCTATTTCTGCTATAAAAGCGGCTGATTTTATATTGATTCCGGTGCAGCCGAGCCCCTATGATATCTGGGCGACCAGCGATTTGGTTGATTTAGTGCAGCAGCGTATTGAGATGATGGATGGCCAACTAAAGGCAGCCTTTGTCGTTTCACGCGCCATTCAAAATACCAATATTGGTAAAGAGGTGGCAACCGCGCTGCTTGATTATAATCTTCCGGTATTAGAGACCAGAGTGATGCAGCGAGTTGCTTATCCTAATAGTGCTGCCCTTGGTAAGACAGTATTTGATACCGAATCGCCTAATAGCAATGCGATACAAGAGATAACTGCATTAGTCAGTGAGATTCAAACATTTTTTGGTGAGGAGTAAGTCATGAGTTTATCAGCAGGTCGTCCTAGTAAGAACGTTAAGGATCAGTTAGCGCTATCGGATGTGACGGACAGTCCCAAAAAGACGGTACGTGTGAATTTTAATTTAGATGGAGATAAACACATTGCGCTCAAGCGGTACGCGCTTGAAAGCCGAAAAACGGTGACTGAGTTGTTGACTGAAATGATTGAGGAAAAATTGGTTGAGCGATAGGTATAAAAAATTCGTTTTTCTATACCTATAAAAAGGATATGTATAAAAAACTCAAAAAACTATACATGTTATCGAACGCTGTAAACCTTTCTAGTATCATCGGATGTCTGTTTTCTTAAGTCAGACGCAGAAGCAAGGTCCAAAGAAAATAACAATGGCAAAATTAGCACTGTTGCTTAGGTCGGCACCATACAATAGAACCAGAAACGGTTAGCAGCGCTAAGGTATATCGTCCTTAATCAAAGTTTATTACTTACCAATTGAATTTATACAAAATGTGAGGTGCTTCTATGCCTCACTATTATTTTATAGGATTTTTATCATGACTAGTACCCAACAACGTGCCGAACTACACCGCCAAATATGGCAAATTGCAAATGAGGTTCGTGGTTCAGTCGATGGCTGGGACTTTAAGCAGTATGTACTCGGTACGCTGTTTTATCGCTTTATCAGTGAGAACTTTGCCAATTATATTGAGGCGGGGGATGAGAGCGTTAATTATGCCGCTCTTCCTGATGAAGTGATTACTGCTGATATTAAAGACGATGCGATTAAGACTAAGGGTTATTTCATATACCCAAGTCAGCTGTTTGCTAACGTAGCGGATAATGCGCATAGAAATGAGAACTTGAATACGGATTTGGCCGCTATCTTTAAAGAGATTGAAAGCTCGGCCAATGGCTACCCGTCTGAGCCTGATATTAAGGGTCTGTTTGCGGATTTTGATACCACCAGTAACCGATTAGGTAATACGGTCGCGGATAAAAACACTCGTTTAGCTGCGGTCCTTAAAGGGGTAGCGGGCCTTAAGCTGCATCAGTTTGAGAACAGTGAGATTGATTTATTTGGCGATGCTTATGAGTATCTGATCTCAAACTATGCGGCCAATGCGGGTAAATCAGGCGGTGAGTTCTTCACCCCTCAAAGCGTGTCTAAACTGATTGCTCAAATTGCGATGCACAAACAAGAGACGGTTAATAAAATCTACGATCCAGCTGCAGGCTCTGGCTCTTTGTTATTACAAGCTAAAAAGCACTTTGATAACCACATCATTGAAGAGGGGTTTTTTGGTCAAGAGATTAACCACACCACCTATAACCTTGCACGTATGAATATGTTTTTACATAACGTGAACTATGACAAGTTTAATATTAAGCTTGGTAATACGCTGTTAGATCCGCATTTTGGGGAGGATAGACCCTTTGATGCGATTGTCTCTAACCCACCGTATTCAGTGAAATGGATTGGTAGTGATGATCCGACCTTAATTAACGATGAGCGCTTTGCGCCAGCGGGGGTATTGGCCCCTAAATCAAAGGCGGACTTTGCTTTTGTGCTTCATGCATTAAATTACTTATCGAGTAAGGGCCGCGCCGCTATTGTCTGCTTCCCTGGGATATTCTATCGCGGCGGTGCTGAACAGAAGATCCGTCAGTATTTGGTAGATAATAACTATGTAGAGACGGTGATCTCCTTAGCACCCAACTTATTCTTTGGTACAACTATATCGGTCAACATACTAGTTTTATCAAAGCACAAGACAGAGGGTAAGACGCGGTTTATTGATGCCAGTAAGCTGTTTAAGTCAGAGACCAATACCAATGTGCTAACCGATGCGCATATCAAGCAGATCATGACGTTGTTTGATACTAAAGAAGATACGGATTATTTGTCTGCAAGCGTTGATAACAGCGCTATTGCTAAAAATGACTATAACTTATCGGTAAGTGCTTACGTAGAGGCAGAAGATACGCGTGAGGTTATTGATATTAAAACTTTAAATAGCGAACTTAAAATGACAGTTGCTAAGATTGATAAGCTGCGTGCTGATATCGATAAAATCGTTGCGGAGATTGAGGCATGAGTGAGCTAAGTTATATGGAAAAGCTACTTGATGGGGCTGAGGTTGAGTGGAAAAAGCTAGGAGACGTAGCAACGCTGCAACGAGGTCGGGTGATGTCTAAAGGGTATTTGAATGAAAACCCTGGTAAATATCCTGTATATAGTTCACAAACCGCAAATAATGGGAAGATCGGGAGTATTGATACTTTTGATTTTGAAGGTGAGTATGTCAATTGGACCACTGATGGAGCTAATGCAGGTACAGTTTTTTATCGAACAGGCAAGTTCTCAATCACCAATGTAAGTGGGTTAATAAAGATTAATGATACTCTTAATCTGAACTATAAGTATCTATTTTATTGGCTCTCTACTGAAGCAAAAAAGCATGTTTATGCAGGAATGGGTAATCCTAAATTAATGAGCAATCAAGTTGCAAAAATCCCCATTGCAATTCCACCAATTCGAGTCCAAAACGAAATCGTCCGAATTTTAGACACATTTACCGAACTTACAGCAGAACTTACAGCAGAACTTACAGCAGAACTTACAGCACGTCAGCAGCAGTATGTGTACTATCGTGATCAGTTGCTGACGTTTGAAGAGGGGGAGGTTCAACATCTACCCATGGGTACGAAAGGTGTTGGTGAATTTGTTAGAGGGAAAGGATTGCAAAAGAAAGACTTTACTAACGCAGGTGTCGGTTGCATTCACTATGGCCAAATTTATACACAATATAATACATATGCATACAAGACCCAGTCTTTCGTATCT
Organism: Psychrobacter sp. AOP7-B1-24; assembly: GCF_052376215.1. NCBI lineage: Bacteria > Pseudomonadati > Pseudomonadota > Gammaproteobacteria > Moraxellales > Moraxellaceae > Psychrobacter > Psychrobacter sp. AOP7-B1-24. The sequence continues at coordinate 21,153 of NZ_JBQSVL010000043.1, read as the reverse complement.
AGTGAGTTTGCAGAAAAAGCAAGAAAAGCACAGCAGGGTAACTTAGTTATAGCTACTACTAGTGAAAATGATGAGGACCTATGCAAGGCTGTAGCTTGGCTTGGTAGTGAGGAAATAGCTATAAGCAATGATGCTTGTATTTATAAACATACATTAGATCCAAAATTTGTTAGCTATTTTTTCCAAACTGAACAGTTTCAAGAGCAAAAAAGACAATATATAACCGGTACTAAAGTCAGGCGAGTAAATGCTGATAATCTCGCAAAAATAAAAATCCCTGTACCTTCTATGCTAGAGCAAAAACGCATCGTCTCTATTCTCGATAAATTCGACACCCTAACGACATCGCTAACAGAAGGCCTACCGCGTGAAATAGAACTACGTCAGCAGCAATATGAGTATTACCGTGACCTGCTTTTAAACTTCCCTAAGCCTGAGGTACTGGAGCATGACTGAACAAACAAAAACCATTGCTGAATCGAATAATTTCATCGTTTTAAATAAATATACTAAGTGCGATCAGCCTGATGGAGGCTATCAGACTGAAGATGATCTAGAGCGTGAACTACTCAAAGACTTACAAAACCAGGGATATGAGTTTGCCCCTGGTTTAAACTCGCCTGAAACGATGCTTGCTAACGTACGTGTACAGCTGCAGAGCTTAAATGAGGTGCAGTTTACAGATGCTGAGTGGAAGCGCTTTGTCATGGAGTATCTGGATAATCCTAGCGATAACATTACGGACAAAGCTCGAAAGATTCATGATGACCATATCTATGATTTTACCTTTGATGATGGCCACCTGAAGAACATTGCCCTGCTGGACAAAAAAAACATCCCACGTAACAAAGTACAGGTCATTAAGCAGTTTGCTCAAAAGGGCACACAAGCCAATCGCTACGATGTGACTATTTTGGTCAATGGCTTGCCGCTTGTGCAAATTGAGCTTAAAAAACGTGGTATTGCCATTCGTGAAGCATTTAACCAAGTACATCGTTATAGCAAAGAGAGCTTTAACTCCGATAACTCCTTATACAAATACCTACAGCTGTTTGTGATCTCAAACGGTACTGATACCCGTTACTTTGCCAATACCACCAAGCGCAATAAAAACAGCTTTGATTTCACCATGAACTGGGCACGATCAGACAATACCTTAATCAAAGATTTAAAAGACTTTACCGCCACCTTCTTTCAAAAAAACGCCCTATTAAACGTGCTGATGCATTACACCGTCTTTGATGTGAGTAATACCTCATTAGTGATGCGTCCATATCAAATTGCTGCTACCGAGCGTATTTTATGGAAGATAAACAGTGCTTATCAAGCCAAGAAGTGGAGCACTCTTGAGAGTGGCGGCTATATTTGGCATACCACAGGCTCAGGTAAGACTTTAACCAGCTTTAAAGCTGCCCGCTTAGCAACGTCGCTACCTTTTATTGATAAGGTGTTTTTTGTGGTGGATCGTAAAGATCTTGATTATCAAACCATGAAAGAGTACCAGCGCTTCTCCCCTGATAGCGTTAATGGCTCTGACAGTACCGCAGGACTCAAGCGCAACCTTGAAAAAGATGATAATAAAATTGTTGTCACCACCATTCAAAAGCTAAATAACCTGATCAAAGGTGAGGCTGACTTACCCATTTATAATAAACAAGTGGTGTTTATCTTTGATGAGGCACACCGTAGCCAGTTTGGTGAAGCACAAAAGAACTTAAAGAAGAAATTTAAAAAATACTACCAGTTTGGTTTTACCGGCACCCCTATCTTCCCCGAGAATGCCTTGGGTGCAGAGACAACTGCCAGTGTGTTTGGCCATGAACTGCATTCATACGTTATCACTGATGCCATTCGTGATGAGAAGGTCTTGAAGTTTAAGGTGGACTACAATGATGTACGCCCGCAGTTTCAAGCCATTGAGAGCGAACAGGATGAGAAGAAACTCACAGCTGCTGAAAACAAGCAGCTGTTATTACACCCCGATCGTATTGAAGAGATCTCAAAGTACGTTTTAAAAAGCTTTAAGCAAAAAACCCATCGCTTAAAAGGAAGCGGCAAAGGCTTTAATGCCATGTTTGCCGTCAGTAGTGTGGACGCAGCAAAGGCTTACTATGAGACCTTGAATCAGCTACAAAAGGACAGCGAGAGGCCCTTAAAGATTGCCACCATCTTTTCCTATGCTGCCAATGAAGAACAAGATGCAATTGGTGATATTGCTGACGAAGGCTTTGAGCCTACCGCCATGAATAGCAGTGCCAAAGAGTTTTTAAGCCGTGCTATTCATGATTACAACGAGATGTTTAAGACCAATTACGGCGTAGACAGTAAGTCTTTTCAAAACTACTACCGTGATCTTGCAGGACGCGTTATTAAGCAGGATGTGGACTTACTGATTGTTGTCGGTATGTTCCTCACAGGTTTTGATGCGCCGACCTTAAACACGCTCTATGTTGACAAAAACCTTCGCTATCACGGACTGATGCAAGCGTTCTCAAGGACTAACCGCATTTATGATGCCACTAAGACCTTTGGCAATATCGTGACGTTTCGTGACTTAGAGCAAGCGACCATTGATGCCATCACCTTATTTGGGGATAGAAACACTAAAAACGTCGTGTTAGAAAAAAGCTATAGGGAGTATCTAGAAGGCTTTACTGATATTGCGACAGGCAAAGCACGACGAGGCTATTTGGAGGTGATTAAGGAGCTGCAGCAACGTTTCCCTAACCCTGATGAGATTGTCAAAGAGGCGGACAAAAAGGACTTTGCTAAGTTATTTGGCGAGTACTTACGCGTCGAGAACATCTTACAAAACTATGATGAGTTCGCGAGCCTAAAAGCGCTTCAAAGCATAGATATTACTGATAATGAGGCAGTTGAGACATTCAAAGCTGAGCACTATTTGACGGATGAAAATCTTGCTGCCATGCAAAGCATCGAGGTACCTGCTGAACGTACAGTACAAGACTATCGATCAACGTACAACGACATACGTGACTGGCTGCGCCGTGAAAAAGCAGCCAAGGATCAAAGCGAGTCCTCGCTTGACTGGGATGAAGTGGTTTTTGAGGTGGATCTTCTTAAGTCTCAAGAGATTAACCTTGATTACATCCTTGAGCTGATTTTTGAGCATAACAAGAATACCAAGGATAAGTCCGCCTTAGTCGAAGAAGTACGCCGAGTGATTCGAGCAAGCCTTGGTAATCGTGCTAAAGAAAGCCTGGTAGTAGATTTCATCAATAAAACCAACTTAGATAACATCCCTGATAAATCCAGCATTATTGAGGCCTTCTTTAGCTTTGCTCAAACAGAGCAGCAGCGTGAGGCGCAAGATATGATTGCTGCTGAAAATCTTAATGAAGAGGCGGCTAAGCGTTATATAACGGCATCTTTAAAGCGTGAATACGCCAGTGAGAATGGTACGGAGCTAAATGAGGTCCTACCTAAACTAAGTCCTCTTAATCCTCAGTATCTAACCAAGAAGCAAAGTGTCTTTCAGAAAATATCGGCTTTTGTTGAGAAGTTTAAAGGCGTGGGTGGGAGGGTGTGATCGATGAGGCTGAGTGCTCTAAATGCTGCGCAACTAAAACACCCAAGTTAAACTGCACGGGTTTGATGGCAGGGATTAATCTGACCCCTGCCGTCAATTTCATCCACTCAAGCTGGGAATATTCTAGTCAGACAATTAGCAGAATTTTTTAGGTATACCGTATTGTGTGTAACTGCTATTTGCTAACAGGGTATAAGCAGTTACAAAAAGTTTGGGAAAGGCTCGCTGGAGAATTATACAAAATTCTTTTTCGGACATAATATATGGTTTGCTTGAACCATACCCCTAGAGATCTTAAAAGATCTCCAGTTACACAGAATCAGGGATGGGCTCCAAGAAAATACTCTTGAAAGCATTTTTAGTGGCTCGTAAAAAACCATTCTTTTATTCAATTAACGGTATCGTTTGATTCAGAGTAGCAGGTTGTCTAGATATGAGTATCTCTCCCTCTCTTACAGAGTATAAAACATCACCTTGTTTTTGGATTACTTCGACATCATTGCTACCTTCAAGAATAATAAAGTTTGCAGGTTTACCTACTTCTATACCGTAGTTTTCAGATATATTAAGCGTTTTAGCGCCATTATCTGTAATTAAGTCTAATGCGGTTTCTAGATCCTCGTATCCCATCATATGACATGAGTGAATCCCTGAGTCTAGAACACGAAGTAGTTTTCCATTACCTAGTGTATACCATGGATCTTGTATGGAGTCTTGACCGAAACATATATTCATTCCAGCATCTTTTATTTCTTTAACTCGTGTGATACCTCGAATCTTAGGATAACCATCAAATCGTCCTTGTAGATGCATATTTTCAGTAGGAAGAGCAATAAAATTTATTTTAGATTTTTTTAGTAAACGAAACAATTTGGAACAATACGCATTGTTATAAGAGTGCATTGCAGACGTATGGCTTGCTGTCACTCGTTCTCCAATTCCTTTTTCTAAAGCGGCTGTAGCCAATACCTCCAAAAACCTTGATGCGCCATCGTCGATTTCATCACAATGGACATCAACTAACTTTCCATGCTTTTCTGCAAGGTCGATGATCCATCGCATCGACTCAACCCCATATTCTCTAGTATATTCAAAATGAGGAATACCACCGATGACATCAGCACCTTGTTCAAGTGCTTTTTCCATTAGCTGCTTACCGTTGGGAAAGGACAAAATACCTTCTTGGGGGAATGCAACTATTTGTAAATCAATATAAGCACTGAGTTTTTCTTTTAAAGCGACTATTGCTTTTAAGGCAACTAATTCAGGATCGGTAATATCAACATGTGTTCGAATATGTTGAACGCCATTTTCGACCAATAGTTGTACGGCTTTTAATACTCTTCGCTGAACATCTTCGCTAGTTAACATTGGCTTACGTTCAGCCCAACGCTCTATCCCTTCAAACAACGTGCCACTTAAATTCCAGTTTGGCTCGCCTACTGTAAATACAGCATCAAGGTGAATATGAGGCTCAACAAATGGAGCAGACAGTAAATTCATTTTTGCATCAAGACTTGACTCTAATGGAATGACTAAGCCATCTTGCTCGATAATACTTACAAATCTTCCATTTTCGCATTCAATGCTATGTAAGCCCTGTTTACCGCGAAGTTTTGCATTGTTAATAATCATAATATCTCCTAATTGATAATCATATTTTATAAAATTTAACTGATGAAACGAGCTGCAATGAGTGCTATTTGTAAACTTAGTCGCTGCTGAGCATTGCTTAAATTAATACCCGTCAACGTTTCAATCTTTTGTAATCGATTAGATAAAGTGTTTCTATGTATATTCATTGCCAATGCTGTCTGACGCATCGAACATAAATTATCAAAATAGCAAACTAAAGTAGTTTTTAGAACCAAACTCTGAGTATCATGTTTGTTGAAAATATCACCTAGATACTGACGACAAAAAGATTCAATTTCATTGTTATCGACATGAGTAAAAAGCTGAGCAATACCTAACGAGTTGTAATGTATAACTTCGTTTCTATCATTATCTCTATGAAATTTAGCACTTTGCCTTGCCTGTGAAACTGCTTTATAAATGACTTTTAATTCTTTTGCATCGCTAACACCAATAGTGCAGTGAAAGCCATATGCAAGCAGTTTTTGATGCAGTTGATTCCATCGTTTCATACTATCATCACAGTATTCTGCTGATGTCGGCATAATTGCTAGCCAACCTTGATGCAGCTCTGTAATAGGAAGTTGCACACCCTCGTTCAGCATGAACTGACTAATTAAGTAATCTCCTTTAATGACCTCTTCATTAGTAATACGATTGAATTTAATAAAAGCGACAGATAACTGTTGATCGGGATTAAGTCCTATTTCTGTGGCTTTAATCAAATCTATTTCAGACATGCTTGGGTTATCTGCTAAGTTTCGTAGAAACCAACGATTGGATTTATTATTGAGACCATCCATAATGATCGCATTAGATAATATTTCGGTAACATTGACCATTGGCAATGAATAAGGCTGTTCAAAAATAGGAAAGTGTTGTTCATTAGCAAAATCTAAAACTTCAATAGGAATGGTATCTAGATAGGGTGAGTGGGTTAAAATCACTAACCCACTCGTACATTGCTTTTTTGCTTTTTCAATGAGAGTAATAAGTTCTTGAACAGTCCACTTCCAATTTAACCCTGTAACAAAGATCAACTCTCCACCTTTTGTCCAATTTTCAATCTCTGTGTTTTCTGCAATATAGGGCCAGCGTATCGCATTTTTACTGCCCTGCAGACCGGCTCTAAATCGAAGAGCTTCTAGTCCACTTATTTGATTTAACGATCCAATAGATATCATTAATTAAATACTCTGTTCTTGTTGAGTTTTTACAGTAGAGAGCTTCAATAATATTGTATAAGCAATAGCAGAAGTAATAATGCCAACAAGTGGAGCAATCCAAGGTGAAGCGTAAGCACAACCTGAACCAATCACGTAAGCTGATAATCCAACTATATTGTACTTTGGTAATTCGATACTGCTTAAATCTGGCATATTACCTTTATATTTCACCCAAAAATCTGTCATGATAATCGCACCAATTGGTGGAATGAAGGTCCCTAGAAGTATTAGAAAGGGTATTAGCATGTTATACATGCCCATGACAGCTAATACAGTGCCTAATGCAGCACCGAATAGGGTGACTAAACGCCTTTTATCTGTTCTGAACAAGTTGCATCCTGCAGCTGCAAAATTGTAAATAGTATTATCTTGGGTAGTCCAAATATTAGTGAATAGCATTAGGATAGCGACAAGCATGAAACCTTGAGCAACAAGCACATCAACGATATCCGCTTGTTGATAGATAGCAGTACCAAAAGCACCGACAAATACCATCAAGCCATTGCCAATAAAAAATGCTGCTAAAGTACTTATAACCGCTACTTTTCCTGATTTAGCAAAACGGCTCCAATTTGTCGCTTGCGTGCCTCCACTTACAAAAGTGCCAAATACCAAGGTAATTGCAGCTGCGATTGGCATACTCTCCGTGGGCTCAATAGCTATAAATTCGGAAATACCACCTATATCGAGAATGCCTTTGTAAAAACATAAGCCTATAAAAAATAGCATCGCAGGTACGGAGACTTTTGAAAGAATTTCTAACGCTTTATAGCCTATATAGGCACTGATACAAAACCCAAAACCAAAAAAGATCATCAATGGCGTGAGCCATGTATCTGGTAATTCCAGCAACTTGACAATGATAATGGCAATCGTCGCAGTACCCCATGCATACCAACCGATTTGTGTAAATCCTAATACAAAGTCAGATAACTTACTTCCATTTAGTCCAAAACAATATCGACCTAACAACACGGTGTTTAAACCAGTTTTACATGCAATGTAACCTAAGCTTGCTGCATAAGATCCAAGCAATAAGTTACCTATGAATATAATAGAAATTAGCTCGTAAAATGAAAATGATTTACCAAGTGTACCGCCTGCCCACATTGTAGAAGTAAAAAATGTAAAGCCCAATAATATTGACATCATGGACCATAAACCTTTTCTCTTGTCAGTTGGTACAGCACTCAAAGGGTAGTCGTCAGATTGATTCATTATTCAATATCTCTAATTTGGAGGTTGTAACTTACAAATAGCAACCTTTATGCCAATATTAAAAAGAAAAAAATAAGTGACAAAACAATCATTAACCCTTTCCGTAAATGTACCATATGAACAGTACCTGTTTTAGTGAGGAATGAGGTTGTTTGGAGAGTGCGAACGGATGCACCAAATTAATCTTTGCATGTCCTTAAATGGTGCATGGTGATCTCTCTAATAAGTAAGAGCAGTTCCGAATGAAACAGTTTTAGGACTGTTGTAGGCTTAGTAATTGAAAAGAAGATGAATAACGGAAAGGTAAAGCATGAGGGTTTTATTTCGAATGCAAGAATCTCTAAGTAATAGCAAGTATATCTCTTGCAAAATTACCAATTCATTAACTTTCGCTGACGGATTTACGAGGGCTAGAAATAGCTTATGTGAGGGAGTCTAGTGGATTGAAACTATAACTGATGTAAAAATCATTAATGGACGAGAAGGGGTTCATGTGAACTTGAGAAAATATTTGAATCCATGCACTAGATAAATAGCTTAATAAAAAATCTCGGCTTCTTTATGATAAGTTAGAGCTGATGCCCATCCGTAACTGGACGTCTGCTCTTAATCGCTTTATGATTATGTTCGATGAGCGCGTTAGTAAGCATTTAATCTAAATTGCAGTTACACAGAATTCGGGATGGGCTCGACTATACATATAAGAAATCGAGCCGAGTAGTTTCGCCTCCGATATATTTAGGGCGGTTCAAATAGAGGGCGTTCAAAACTCTGTGTCAACTAAATTAAAGACGCATCACCGAATCTAATCGACCAGGGAAATAGATAGACAGCTGCATCATCGTCTGTCCCCAATTACGAATCGGCATCGTTCACTTGGCAGAGGCATTTAACATACCAACATACAACAATTTGAGCAAGCTGGTTTCATTCGGGAAAGCGCCTTTGGTTTTAGTAAGTTTACGAAACTGACGATGTACCGCTTCCACCGCATTGGTGGTATAAATAGGCTTTCTGACTGCTTCAGGATACTTAAAATAGGCAGATAGTAAATGCCACTTGTCCCGCCAAGACTTAATCACCGCCGGATACTGATCGCCCCAAACAGCCTCTAAATCATCAAGAGCCAGTTCAGCTGACTCCTTATTAACTGCCTTATAAACAGGCTTTAAATCGCGCATAAAGGCTTTTTGATCACGACTAGCTACATAACGGATACTATTACGGATTTGGTGAATCACACACAGCTGTACTTCTGTATTGGGGAAAATGGCATTGATGGCTTCAGGAAAACCCTTTAGGCCATCCACACAAGCGATGAGAATATCTTGTACGCCACGATTGTGTAAATCTGTGAGCACAGATAGCCAGTAGTTTGCCCCTTCGCTTTCAGAGCAATACAGACCAATGAGTTCTTTTTTGCCTTCGGTATTAAGTGCCAATAGCGTGTAAATGGCTTTGCTGACATAGCGTCCTTCGTCTTTGACCTTGTAGTGAATCGCATCAAGCCAGACAAACGGATAAACGCTGTCGAGTGGACGAGATTGCCATGCTTTAAACTGCGGTATCAGCTCATCAGTGATGCTACTGATGGTCGCCTCTGAGACCTCAAGTTGGTATATCTCAGCAATGTGGTGGCGTATGTCACGGTAACTCATGCCATGAGAAAATAGCGATAGGATGCGGCTATCGATCTCAGCGGTGAGTTTAGTTTGATGTTTCTTGACCAACACAGGCTCATATTCACCGTTACGATCTCGTGGGGTTTCAAGCTCGAAGCTACCTGCTGCTGATTTGACCGTCTTTTTGCTGTAACCGTTACGACGGTTGCTTGTCGTACTTTGTTCAAGGTGGCTTTGTATTTCGGCATTTAAGGCAGCTTCGGTGAGCTGTTTGATGAGTGGGGCAAGTACCCCGTCACTGCCTGTGATAGGTTTACCTGCTTGAATGCCTTTTAAGGCTTCGTTAAAGTCAAAGTTTTGCATGGTGTCATTCCTTGTTTTTTACATAGTTTAGGGGAATGACACAGAATTTTGAACACTACCTTCAAATATGAACCCACACTAAATACCAATAATTGTTTATTTAGACTTGCTATATACAATATAAGGTATCAGTAATTAATCATCACGATCAACGTCGCTTACCTGACTGCGCGTAATCTTACCAGTCCTGCAGTCGACAACAACTTTATGAATCTGATTGCCTTTACCAATTTCAACTTTGTAGACAGGCTTGCCAAAATCTATATCGAATTCTACTTCCAGCACTTTCCCTTTCAGCGTTTGGTTTGCTTTTTTTATGGCTTGAGACAAACTCACTTTTGCTTGTTTCATGGCCTTATATTCTGCCAAGTCTTCTTTGTCTAAACGCTCTGTGTCCCCTTTCGTGATCTTGCCTGTATTGGCATTCACGCTGACTTCTTGTTCATTATTGTTAGTAATGATGTTGATATCATAATGGCTATTTGCGTTACGATCTTCTTGATCAAAGTCTGCACTGATGATATCGCCTTTTACCGCTTTATTAGCAAGGGCCATCGCCTGCTCTAAACTGATTTTACTTTGTGACACTGCCGTTACCTCATTCATAGCAGGGGCTGCTTGACTGGCTGAAACCGAGGCCATGCTGAAGCTTACGACACTCAGTGCCATTACAAGAGACTTCTTCAATGTTGATAGTTTTTTCATAATAAAACCCTAAAATGCGTTAGTTTTTCTGCAGACTGTTTGTTAATTAGAATAAGAGATTGATTTCAAAATCAATAATGACATACAGCTAATCGCTATGTCTAAGTGATTTATGCTGAAAAACGTAACGGGCGTTATAACAAATAACGTTCGATAGAAGAATTCGATTTCATTGGTCCCCTTGGGGTATACCCCAAGGAAACCAGTTATTTTACCTTTCAAACCTATTAACAGACTACTTAAAGCAGACTGTTAGCATGGAACCCTCTATAACAGACTTTTGAATTATAAGACTGGCTGCTGTGCTTTTTTCCTATCATTAGCCTATACCTAAAAAATAAAACCTCTAAACGATACTCTATCTATCATTAGACTTATTTCTATTATTAAATGATATTAATATCATGATATTATCAATGGACATTAATTTATAAGTCTAAATAATATAGGTGGCGTTATGACCGTTCGTATTTATGTGAGAGCCAGCACTAAGGATCAAGACGCTAAGAGAGCCTTGTCTGACTTGATTAGCTTTAGCCAAAGCTATAACGATAACCTTGTTGAGTACGTTGAGCATTTCAGTGGTACAAAGCTCGATAGGCCAGTATTAGCTAAGCTATTAAAGGACGCTGATCAAGGCGATATTCTGCTGGTTGAAAGCGTGGACAGATTAAGCAGGCTATCTCAAGATGATTTTGCAATTCTAAAGCAGCGCATCAAAGACAAGGGCTTGCGATTGGTGGTGGCTGATCTACCAACTACGCATACGGTAAGTAAAGGCATGACAGGTGAGATCCTAACAGTGATTAACCATATGCTGATCGACTTATTAGCAACGATGGCAAAGCTTGATAACGATAAGCGTAGAGAGCGTATTAAGCAGGGGTTGGCGAACAGTGGTTATAAGCCCACTGGTAAGAAGCCTAATACAACGAAACACAATCGTATTAAAGAATTAGCCAGTCAAAACAATATGACGAAAGAGGAGATTGCTAAGGCGGTTGGTGTTGGGGTGGCTACGGTCTATCGGGTGTTAAAGCAGGACTAACAGCTGAATAGTTGAGGTATTTTAAATAACAGTTTGTCTTTTTTATAGACACGATACTATTAGATACATAAGAACCAACTTGGAAGTTTTTAATCATGCAACCGACTTATTATAGTGTCTAACAAGTAATCTACAGTTTCGTCAAGCATGAACCGATGTAAACGTTAAATAACATTTTAGTCTGATTCATAACTTTTATTATTTCTTATTATTTATGGCACATCAGCTTGATTAGGTTTTAAAAGCTATTATCCTACCCAGTTTTTTGTCTAAGCCTCATAGATTCGAGAGTAGCTAGCCATATCAAAGGTAGGATAATCAGCGCAGAACCTATTAACAAAGTCATATTTGGTACTTCGTTAAACCATATGATTCCAACCACCACCGCCCCTAGTAAACCTGAGTATTCCGCACTAGAGACTTTGTATGCTTCAATGTGTCGGTACACCTGTACGCATATACCCGCATAAATCAAAATAAATACATTTGAACTGGCGGCCGTAATCAATGAGCGCCAATCAAATGGCTGTCCTTCCCAAATAGCCAAACCAAGCGCAAATGGGATTCCTAATAAATTGGTCAAAAGTAGAGTTTGATAGACAGTATGATGTTGTGGAAGTTTACGAACTAACAGATTGTTTAGCGCCATGGTTACCGCCACTATAAGGGCAAACACCGCCCCTAAATTGATCTGTTTCGGTTGTACGATAACGAGGATACCAGCAAAACCTAATATAGAGGCTGCGATAGTCGGAAAGTTTAATCTGTCTTTATAAAATAAAAAACCCAGTGGTAATACAAATAAAGGGGCGGCATAAAAAATAGCATTCGCAGTCGCAAGAGGCAGTGCTTGAAGAGACAGTACCATGAATATCACACCCAATAACCACACGTGACTACGAACAAAGTGCCATTTTATATTACTGAATAACTTGTTCTTTTTATTAATTAAGCAAAACGGCAACAGCATTAAAACCGCTGTGCATTGACGAAACAGGATAAATTGATATACCGCCGTCTCAGAGGGCAAGGCCTTTATCAAGGCGTCTGAGAAGACCGCAATGATATTTCCTAGTACCAATAGCGTCATGGCAAATGCAACACTCATCTTTGGCATTCTTAGCCTCCTCGCCCTACTCTAAATTCAGAAACTGTTAAAACCCCAATGGGTTCATGCTGATTTAACGATCTGTCAGGCAGTATATGCAAGTAACGCTATGATGTATAATGATATAAACCATACTTAGTATTAGCTGAGGTAATAATGGATTTGCCCCCATTGCGTGCCATACAATGCTTCGAATCCGTTGCACGACTTAACAGCTTTTCAAAAGCAGCAGAAAGCCTCAATGTGACACAAAGTGCCGTGAGTCACCAAATACGCATCCTTGAAGAGTATCTTGGGGAAGCAATGTTTTACAGGCAAGGCCGGACCTTTTCGTTGACAGAGGTTGGTGAGCGTTATTTCACAGATGTGAGTGGCGCATTGGGTCTACTTTCAGATAGTAGTCAGATTATTAAACATGGAAAACCTGGGCGTATACGCTTAGCTCTGTACAGTTCAGTCGCAGTGAATTGGTTGATTCCTCGACTAGAAGACTTCTATAGACAGTATCCAGAAATAGAACTTACTTTAGATATGGTTAATCATCCCTCTGATTATAATGAGCAAAGGGCCGATTGTTATATCACCGTCAATCCTCCTCCACATGCTTTCATCAGTAAGTTTTTATTTGCTGAAACTTTATATCCTGTTTGTGGTCAAAAGCTTTGGGAGAAAATAAGAGATAAACCCCTTCCTGACGCATTGTGGCGGCATCCAATATTGTCTGTGAGATATGCAGATACGAGCGAGAATACAGCGGAGGATTGGCTGCGATGGTGTAAGGCAGGCGGATTTGAATTACCAAGCGATATAAAGATAAATCATTTTAGTCATGTACTATTAGCGATAGAAGCCGCACGGTACAATCTGGGTATTACTCTTACCAATAATTATATGATGCAGGATGATGCTTATAAACAAAATATCGTTAGAGTTCCAATGCATGAATTTCTAACAGGGGATAACTTTTACTTCGTTTGCAAGGAATTAAGGAATAATCAGGATGATATTATTAAATTAAGCGAATGGCTAGAATCCCAATGTAATGATACCCACCGAGCAAATCAAAGCAACCGATAACATCTTATTTTGGCATACCGGAGGCGCGCCGGCGCTATTTGCCTACGCTGATGATTTAGATATACGTTAACGAAACTTGCACAGCGCGTAAAACCTTCTAAATTGAAAAACCACTGATGAGCTAGTATCTTTTGCCTAAAGATTCGGCTTAGCAGCAGTATTGTTCATTCTATTATAAAGGTTTTTTATGGGTCAAATCAGTGACTGGGTACTCTCTATCACGGCGAAGTTTGGCTACTTTGGCATTATCTTTGCCATGTTTGCCGAAAACGTCTTTCCGCCTATTCCCTCCGAGGTTATTATGCCTGCTGCTGGGTTTGCCGCCTCAAATGGTGAGCTTAATCTCATACTTGCCATACTAGCAGGGACGCTTGGCGCGGTACTTGGTGCGTTACCGCTGTACTATTTAGGCCGCGTGTTTAATGAAGAGCGCTTGATAGCCTTAACCAAAAAATATGGCAAATTTGTTTTTGTAAAACCTGACGATATCAAAGCTACCAATGAGTGGTTCGATAAGCACGGTAAAAAAGCGGTATTCTTTGGTCGTATGGTGCCTGGTATCCGCTCGTTCATCTCGATTCCTGCCGGTATGAATAATATGCCGATGCTACCGTTTTTGGGGCTCTCCGCACTTGGTGCAAGCATTTGGACGACAGGTCTGACGTTCGCGGGTTACTATATGGGCCAAAACTACGAGGTTATTGAATCGACGCTCGCCCCTTACTCGACAGGTATTGGCATCCTTATCGTTGTCATTATTATTGGTTGGTTTGTAAAGCGGCGTTTATCTGATAAACACTAACAAACGCGCAGGCCGATAATCACTAAGTGCTAACGCCTTGATCTACTTGTCGATAGCGTCCAACCCTAAGCGCATCCAAGTAATCGCCTGCTCTTGATGCTCTGTCATCGCATTCCAAATACCGTCTTCGCTAAAGATAGAATGAGCCTCACCAGAGTGCTTAATCGTGACATCAGCCTCACGATCTTGTATCCACTGCGGACTTAAATAATACTCTTGTACCTCAGACAGTAGCGCTTCTGCCTCTCTCCAATCTTGCTGCGCCTGTAATAATTTTGACTGTAGAGCAGACCAACGCTCAAATTTGTGTTGTATGTCTTGTGGATCAATGTCTTGTGGATTAATAGCTTCGCTCATCATATAACTCCTATTTATAGTTGCAAAAATCTCTTTAGAATTTCAAATCAGCTAATACCTTGTCTTTACCTGTGATAATTCAAAGTATAGTAAACCCTACCAAGAACTGTTACGATAATTCTAAATTCCAGCTCGCTAATTACCATGACATACCCCATTACCCTTCGTAAAAAGGTACTACAGTCTCTTGAACAAGGCATGAGCGTGCGCACCGCAGCCAAGCTTTATGATATGAGTCCCACCACCATTATTAACTGGAAAAAAGACATCAGTATCAAGCCCATCGTCAGAGCACCGCGCAAAATATCTAATGATGCCCTAAAACAAGACATTACTGACTATCCTGACGCTTACTACTATGAAAGAGCTGCTCGTTTGGGCTGTAGTAAATCCGGCGTAGAAGCTGCCATGAAAGCGAGGATAAAGCAAAGCACTGCTTTGCCCGAGTGCAAGGGGAGAGCTATGCTCGAGTACCAGATTTCATAAGAACAAACGTATCAAAAAGCTATTAAACCGACATGGTCATCGTATTCTATGGCTGCCACCGTACAGCCCTGATTTGAACCCTATTGAAAAGAAATGGGCACAAGTAAAGTTTCTACGCCAAGGCTGGTTGGAAAACGACTTATCCAAGTTGTTTTATGATGTTTGTCCTAACCATAACAATTTTATTTTGAACTGACTATATCATATCTATTCTTAATATAGATTAGGGTCTCTATATATATTTGTTTAAACTTGCCCAAATAACATTACGCCATGTATTAATGAAGGGCCTAAGAATACCATAAACAATCCCGCTAAAATCATTGTTAAACTAGCTATAACGCCCTCGTCCTCATTGCGCTGACTTGCCCGGGCTGTACCAAAACCGTGTGATGCATTACCAAATGCGATTCCATTTGCAAGATGGGAGCGAATACGAAAAAAAGTCAAAATCATATCCCCTAAAATCATTCCCACCATCCCTGTAATCAAAGTAAACAATGAGACTAAAGAGGAAGATCCGTGAATTTTTTCAGATAAGTCTAACGCAAATGGTGTCGATATTGAACGGGCCATCAAGCTATAGGTCAAGGTCTTATCAAAATGGAACAAACCAGTGAATAGGTATATGCTTAAGACTCCCACCACCATCCCAACAGTTATAGAAGCGGTCAAAGCCAAAGCATGTTGACGTATTAAACGACGATATTCATAAATAGGTATAGCAAACGCAACCGTTGCGGGGGCAAGTAACTGCACAATCCAAGCTGTATCCTTCCAATAAGTATCATAAGAGATATTAAAGATAATCATTAATGAAAGCGTTATTACTGGAACCGTGATAGCTGGGTTTAGCCAAGATTTTCGATAGCGCACATAGATTACTTTAGCCATATAATAAGCAGCTAATGTCCAAATGAGACAAAGGATTGACCAGACATTCATTGTAAATCCTCACGCATTATCATTATCTTTTAGGTTTAATTGGGCTTTATGAATCTGATGTCGATACAATCTACGTTGCAAACGGTGCACCATAATAAAAGTGAATGCTGAGCTTAACATCACCATCGCGGTACTTAAGATAATTGTCAGCATTAATTGCCAGCCCTTACTGATAAATAGCGCCTTGTATTGAAGTATTGACATCATAAGTGGGATAAACATTAATACTAATTCACCCAAAACAAATTTTGCCCCCAGTCTGACCCAGTTAACCTTGATAGCACCACTCATTAATAAGATCAGCATTAAAGATACTCCTAAGACGCCTGAGGATACGGGTAAATGCAATAACTCAACCAATATCGCAGCACAATACCAGACAGCTGCGATAATAGCGCATTGCATAAGGACATGAAGCCATGATTGGCCATAGAACCTTTGAAGTGCCAGTTTTGTTTTAGCTAAAAAACAGGGGGATAGACGAAGATTAAGATTACGCATAATAGTTGTTGTTTGTTAACTCGACACCTCTTATTATAAAAATACCCTAGTCATAAATTATGAATTATATTTTTATTTTTATTCCTAATTCCTATAATAAATTTCATTATCCTTCCTAACCATGGTTTATTATTCATGATAACTTTGAAACAATTACGTTGCTTTGTGACAGTCGTAAAAACAGGTGGGTTTCTTCAAGCCAGTATTCAACTCAATCTAACCCAACCCACCGTTACCAAATCCATCAGTAACCTTGAAGAATATTTAGGCGTAGCTCTGTTTGATAAGCCGTTGACTCATAGAAAAAAGCGGCTAGTTAATTTAACGGAAATTGGCGAACACCTCTATATTCAAGCAGTGGATATCTTACAAAAGGCAGATAATCTTGAACAAACAGTAGTAGATTATCAGCAATTAATAGGTGGTAAGTTGCGTCTGGGGATTTCACCGTTAGGCAGTGAAATACTAAGCAAAGCTATTTTTAACTTTTACCAAATGCATCCTAGTATAGAAACCTCACTTATCGAAGATGGTGCTGAGTCACTTAAGCAGGCCCTTCTAGAGGGGCAACTTGATGTGGCAACATTGATGAAGCCGATTGACGATGATTTTGACTACTCGTCGATATGTTGCTATCCAGTGGTGGTCGTAGCAAATAAAAACCGTATGGGTAAGCGAAAAACCAAGGTAACACTTAAATCACTATCAAATGCACCCCTAATTTTATTTACCTCCAATTCATCATTTACTCCAATGATTATAGAAAACTGTCAATCACTAGGTTTTGAACCTAATATTATTTGCCAAACCAATCAGTGGCACTTGCTTCTTGACATGGTAAAACAGGATATGGGTGTGACTCTTTTGCCTCAATATTATACTCAAAAGTTGGATTTAACAGGATTAGTCTGCTTGCCACTAACCCAACCTCAGTTAAAATGGGAGCTTGTCATGGCTTGGCGCCGTCATCGCTTGCTTACACCAAGTATGCAAGCTTGGCTTGATAACATAAGAAAAAATATATAACTAGGCCTTGATAATGCTTTGGCTGTAACAGGGCATAGGTTATACAAAACAGAGGTGATTGAATATTTGAAAGCAGATTTGCAAGGTTTAGCGAATGTACAACTTGCGACATTGAATTGGGTAGATTGGTTCAATAAAAAGCGTATACACAGTGCATTGGGCTATGTATCGCCTTTTGAGTTTGGAGACCTTCCTAAATTTTGTGTAAGTATTTAATCTAAACGTCAGTTACACAGAATCTGGGATGGTCTCAGCACATAACCTAGTCTTTGTGCTTAACTTGACAACTATCTATTAAAATTAATACATTTACATTCCAACTTATAACTATTTTATAAACTTTTGTTTATAATTAATCCTTGTCCAGAATAGTTGTAAATTGACTCGTCTAACTCTTTCTCACTCTTACCGACTAGAACAGAAACCATCAAATCACCACAAACATTGACACTAGTTCGTGCCATATCGAGTATACGGTCAATACCGGCGACTATGGCCAGACCTTCTAGTGGCAGACCTACAGTAGTGAGAACTAGAGATAGCATGATAAGACCAGCACCAGGAACCCCAGCCGTTCCAATGGACGCCAAAGTCGATGTCATGATAATTAAAACATAATCAGAAAAAGCAAGGTCAATACCGAATGCTTGAGCGATAAAAAGTGCACAGACACCCTGATAAAGCGCTGTACCGTCCATGTTTATAGTAGCTCCCACCGGAAGAACAAAGCTAGATACGCCTTCCGATACACCCAACTCTTCACGCGCCGCCTTGATAGTAGCTGGTAAAGTACCTGAACTGCTAGTTGTAGTAAAAGCAATTACAGCGGGGTTAATTATTCCTTTCAAATAACGCATAGGATTAAGGCGTCCCAAGATACTCAATAAACTAGTACAAAACACGAGCACATGAATTAAGCAACCAATGTAAACTAAGGCAATCACTTTGATTAATGGCACTAGGACATCTAAACCATACTTACCAGCTACCCAAGCCATTAAACCAAAAACACCATAAGGTGCCAGTTTCATAACCAGCTCGGTTAGTTTATACATAGCTTCAGCCAAACTTTCAAACAGTTGTATAGCAGGTTTGGCTTTTTCACCGCAAAGCACTAATGCCACACCTAAGCCCAGAGCAAATACTATTATTTGTAAAATGTCGCCCGCCGCTAGTGCACCCACTGGGTTCTGGGGTACTAGGTTAAGCAAAGTTTCAATAAAGGTCGGTGCTTCTTCACTCGCAGCAGCAACGTCAGTTACAACCATATTAAGCCCTTTCCCTGGTTCAAATAGGAAGCCTAAGCCAAGACCAATAGTGATCGCTACAGCAGTCGTTCCTAAGTAAATAGTGACTGTCTTTATAGCTATACGACCCATTTTGCGAATGTCCTTCATTGAGGTCACGCCTACGATCAGCGAGAAAAACACTAGAGGCACAATTAGCATCTTAATGGCGTTGATAAAGAGTGTTCCGATTGGTTTTAATATTTCAGCATCGGGACCTAAGATCACACCGGCAACTATTCCTAATACCATGCCTATCAGGATTTTTTTCCAAAGTGAGAGTCGACCCCAAAAATTGGAACGGCCTTGTTTTATGTTTGCATTATTCATTATTGTTTCCTTCCATTTCATTAACTCTGTCCATAATATTTCCATTATTTAAATTGATATAATTAATACGTTTTTTTAAACATATTCCTTAGCCCAGTTAACACATTGCTGAGCAAGTATATCTAATGAGTCTAAACATTGATTTGGCATATCTTTCTCAAGTTGAGCTAATGCAATTGGAATTTCTGTACATCCTAATATCACTGCGTCAGCTTTCTGAAGTATCATGGCATTGAAAATAGGCTCTATTAACTTCGTACCATTTTCAATATTCCCAGATTTAACTTCATTAATTCCATTCATAACAGACGTTTGTTGTTCTTCATTAGGAATAAGAACATGAATGCCTTTGGCTTCCAAAGCTTCCTGATAGAGCTGAGTTTTGATTGTTGCATTAGTTGCTAATACCGCAATATTTTTATAACCAATATCACAAATTTTGTTCACTACGCTATCAATGATACTTATCGTATGAATGTTACTGTCTTGCGTTAATCTTCTATACCAAAAATGAGCAGTATTACATGGAATAACGATACAGTTGGCTCCGGCCACACTAAGCTCTTGAAAGCCATTTTTTAATTGTTCAAAAGGATCATTCTCTCCAGTCATGATAAAAGTCGTTCTATCTGGTACTTGAGGTATATTCCTTATAAGCATGGGTATATGCTCTTGGTCTGTTTTAGCAGGAGTAAGAGTAATCACTTTCTTCATAAATTCAGCTGTAGCTAAAGGTCCCATACCACCTAGCACGCCCAATATTTTATTCATTTTGAGAAACCAGAATATAAACGATAGGGACTAATCTATATGATTACTTGTCTTTTGATAAATGCTATTATCCTTAACCATATGCATAAATTGCATAATGTCAAAGGAAGTAGTTATGAATATTGAAAGTAAATGGCTAGAAGATTTTCTTATTCTTGCAGAAGTTAGAAGCTTTTCAAAAGCAGCACAAATCCGAAATATGACGCAGCCGGCATTTAGTCGTCGAATTCAATCACTCGAAGAAACAATAGGCTCGCAACTCATTGATAGAAGTAATGTGCCAATCAGCCTTACTCCTGTTGGTAGTGTATTCAGAACATCAGCTAGAAACTTAATGGGACAAATAACAGAGACGATAAACCATTTGAAGGGGCTATCAAATCTTGATGGAAGAGTAATCAAGGTTGCTGCGGCGCATTCACTAGCTAATAGTTTTGCCTCTAAATTGCATGACATTGCATCAGATATCATAGGATCTTCAATTTTGAATATTGAGGCTATCGATGTAGATCGTGCGATCGAAGCTTTGCAGGATGGTGAGTGTGACATATTGCTTTCATTTCATAATGAATTATTGAACCTACCACCCTACTTATCATTACTTATTGGTGAAGCAAAATTATTACCGGTATCCGCCTGCGACAATAAAGGTTTACCACTATATAAGTTTTCAGAAGAAAAGCCCTGTCCTTATTTATCGTATAGTCGCAATTCTTATATGGGTAGACAAATTGAAAAAGTTAGGTCGAAAGTAAATCTTAATATTGTGTTCTCTTCATCAATGACAGATTTGTTGAAACAACAGGTAATAAACGGAAAAGGTATTGCTTGGCTACCTGACTATGCTATAGAAAAGGAACTTGAAACAAAGCAACTAACAATTATTGGTAATTATGAGTTGGTCTTACCTATTTCTTTTTATGCATATCGCTATCAGGCCCGTTTACATGAGTCAGGAGAACGATTTTGGAATGAATTGGCAAAATTACAAGTAGGTGAATAGTGTCTTTAGAATTGAACCACCTATGTTATCCTGCTGGTGTATTTTAGCAGTTAATCTCTATTTGTAAGTGTTCTTATTTATTGGGGGGATTACC
>NZ_JBQSVL010000042.1:0-25811 GCF_052376215.1 Psychrobacter sp. AOP7-B1-24 | reverse complement strand
AACCCTACAAGCACAGCAGCGGTTTTGTACTTAATTTTAAAAATATCCATCAGTGCATAAGCAGGTGGTACCACATTGTTTAAAATATTGGTCGTCACCTGAGCAAAAGCAATGAACAGCATGGTAATCACAAGTAAAGGCTTATTGTCTACTGCACTCGAAAACACTTTGATAGGATCAACCTCACCTGTGGCACTGGTCACCATTAGTCCAATCAAACCCATAAAAAGCGTTGCCGGTAATATCGAGTTTGCATAAATAGCCACTTGACGAAACAGACCAACCTCTTCCTTTAGCTCACGTGAATAGTCTGAGACGTTCAACATCATGGTGCTGTACACGCCCAAAAACAACATCGTAGCACCCCAAAAAGGTGTGCCCCAAGTTCCTTCTACATTTATAAGGTTGGTCGATATGGCATCACCATATTTATTAATGACGCTAACGAACATATAGATCAAAGAACCGATAATAAAAATCGAGCCAATGTTTTCAAGCCATTTAATACCATGAAAACCAAGAACAGATAAACCAATTTGTAAAAACTGAAAACCAATAAAGAATGCGACAAGATTACTATAACCAAACAACGCATCGGACACTAAGTTCAATGCGCCTGCACCTATCCAGCTCTGAAAACCAAACCACACAATAGCGGGAACTGAGCGAACCAAGGCAGGAATACGGCTCCCAGAAAAACCAAATGCAGAACGGCACTGCACCATAAATGGAATACCGTATTTATGGCCGGCGCGACCATTAATCATTAGTGCAGCACCAATCACGGTACAACCAATCGCAATAGCTAAGACGACTTGTAACAAGTTCAACGTACCGACCAGACCTGATCCGACGGTAAACGTACCAATGGACACACAACCACCCAACCATGCAAACAAATAGGACCATGGGCCCATGATGCGAGTGGTTTGAGGTGCTAGACTCTCTTGACCAATGGCCTTATGTTCAAGAGAGTCTACGCCTGGCGTGATTGTATTACCTTTTACATTTCCCATCACCTTCTCCTTCCCTAAAAAGTTTATTGAAAAAATCTATAGTGCGATTACAAGTTGCTTAGCTTCGAGTCGTTAATGACTTACATATTAATGACTTACATATTCAGTTATCCTTGATTTAACTTTTAATGGGTTGTGCATAAGCACCAACCTTGCTAGTTTTCAGACCACAACCGACCAAGGCCTCAACCATACGTACTGCAACCGTTACTCCATCAATAACAGGAACCCCTGTCTCTTTCGTCAACCACTCTGTTAAATCAGCCATTCCCGCACAGCCTAATACCACTGCTTCGCAATTATCTTCTTCTACAGCACGTAGAATCTCATCACGAACTTTTTCACGTGCGCCTGAATTAGGTTCTTCTAGTGCAAGTACTGGTATGGCCGCAGAACGTACACGTCGGCATCGATGGGATAATCCGTAACCATGAACCAACTCTTCAATAATAGGTATAGAGCGCGGTAGCGTCGTGACCACACTGAACGAAGTTGATATCATACTTGCCGCTTTTACTGCCGCCTCACAAATACCGAGTACAGGTCCGGAAAAAACCTCGCGGCAAGCATTAATACCTGGATCATCAAAACACGCCACTACCACACCATCGACGCCTTCAGCTTCAGCTTGCTGTACGCGATCCAATAGGCCTGGTACGGATATCGCCTCATCATAATGACCTTGAATAGAAGCCGGTGCATTTGTGCCCGAAGCACTGATAAGAACAGTATCAACACTTACTTTTTGACGAGCACTTTCTACAATTTTATCTGTCATAGATACCGTTGAGTTTGGGTTCATTACTAAAATCTGCATAAAATTTCACTCTTCGTGGTTTTTGATATGGGAAAATAAAATATTGTTAATAATTATTGTTAACTATTTTTGTTAACAATACAATAGATAACTTCATTTTTGTTGTTAAAAGGAGGAGAGCACACTATAATTCCGGCTATGACTACATCAAAAACCAAAAACTTAAAAACGCAAATTGCTGAGATGCCAGAACAGGCAATCATTAACTCAATCACGTCTGCAGTATCAGAACAGCGCCTACCTGCCGGAACAAAACTTGGTGAGCAGATGCTGAGTAATTTATTCAACTGTAATAGGGCAAATGTTAGGCGCGCACTCTCGACCCTTGCTACTATGCATGTCGTACAAATACGACCTAACAAAGGTGCATTTGTCGCCACACCCTCTCCTAAAGAAGCAGAAGATGTGTTCGAAGCTCGTCGTACTATTGAGCGCACTTTGGCTTGCAGCGTGATTAAAAATGCCGATGCAGAGGATATCGCTGATATGCGCCGTATGATTGCGTCTGAGGCCGAGGCGCGGAAACAAGGAAATAAGCCTGCGGAGCTACGATTGTCACGAGAGTTCCATATGAAATTAGCGACTATTGCAAAAAACCAAGTACTAGAAAAATTTTTAACCGAACTAACATTGCGCACCACATTGATTATTGGTTTATATAATGAAGTGGGCTCTTCTAGCTGTGCCGAAGATGAGCATTTAGGTATCGTAAAAGCGATTGAAGCAAGAGACGAACAAAAACTTATTTTATTGATTGATGAGCATCTTTATCATTTGCAGTCTAGTCTTAACTTTGAACATAAAACAAACGCCTTTTCTACATTGGCAGAGCAGCTGACGATTGCTACCACTTAGACATGCTCTGTCTTTTAATTATGCATTTTGTACCTTGAACGTTTTAAGCATTTTGAATCAATTGCAGTAAATTGATTCAAAGTATGACAACTTATTCATATCAAACAGGGTTTTTAAATTTCAAACACACCTTTTCCTGCTCAACACAGACCTTCTTACGCCCTATTTTTAATCGGTGATTTGCCCTATAATAGATGGCTTTGATTGCATTAGCCGTCCTGACAGATTTAGAAATCATCGTTTTACGTATTGAATTGTATGACCATCTTTTTACTATATAACTAGATAAAGACACTACTTATGACCGAATCTATCGACTATAAAGACACGTTAAACCTTGCAGACACGCCATTTGCGATGCGTGCAAACCTCGCCAAACGTGAGCCAGACTGGCTTGCTGCTTGGGAAGCAGATGATGTGTATGGCAAAATTCGCCAATCACGTATCGGTGCTCCTAAGTATATTTTGCACGATGGCCCTCCATACGCCAACGGTCAGATTCACTTAGGCCATGCCGTCAATAAAGTACTGAAAGACATCATCGTAAAATCAAAAACCTTATCAGGTTTTGACGCGCCTTATGTGCCCGGCTGGGATTGTCATGGTCTACCAATCGAACAAAAGGTCGAAGCCAAAGTCGGTAAAGTCGGCAAAAAAGTTTCTGCAACGGAGTTTCGTGGTCTATGCCGTGAATATGCGAGCACCCAAATCGAACTACAAAAAGCAGACTTTAAACGTTTGGGCGTATTCGGCGATTGGGACAACCCTTATCTAACGATGAACTTTCACCAAGAAGCCAATATCGTGCGTGCACTGGCCAAAATCTATGAAAACGGTCACGTCACTCGTGGTATGAAACCCGTCAACTGGTGCTTAGACTGTGGCTCTGCGCTAGCAGAAGCCGAAGTTGAATACCAAGACAAAGTATCCGACGCCATCTATGTAAGCTTTGACGTGCTCGATACTGACAAGGTTGCAGCCTTAGCTGACTTGGGCAATATCGCTGCCATCATTTGGACAACGACTCCTTGGACGTTGCCTGCCAACCAAGCCATCGCCGTCAGCCCTGACAGTGACTATAGTGTCGTCGCGACTGAAAAAGGCAATTTTTTACTGGCTGCAGATCTCGTCGAAACAGCAGTAGAGGAACTTAAATTAGAAAATAAAGGTATCTTAGCAACGATATCAGGACGTGAGCTTGAAGGTCTGCGCGCCCAGCATCCATTGATTGAAGACCGCCAAGTGCCACTTATCTTAGGCGATCATGTGACTACCGATAGTGGTACTGGCTTAGTCCATACTGCACCCGGTCATGGTCTCGACGATTATATCGTGGGTCTTCAGTATAACTTGCCAGTTGAAAACCCAGTGAGCGGCACAGGTGTCTATTTAGATAGTGCTGCGGTGTTTGCTGGTGAACACATCTATAAAGCCAATCCAAAAATCATTGCGGCTTTACAAGATAACGGTCACTTAATCAACCATACCAAAATTGAACACAGCTATCCGCATTGCTGGCGTCATAAGTCACCTATTATCTTCCGTGCAACGCCGCAGTGGTTTATCAGTATGGAAGCCAAAGGTCTGCGTGAGCGTGCACTTGCTGACATTCCTGCCGTCAATTGGACGCCAGCATGGGGACAGAACCGCATCGAATCTATGATGAATGGTCGCCCTGATTGGTGTATTTCACGTCAGCGTACGTGGGGCGTGCCCATCACTTTCTTTACTCATAAAGAAACAGGTGAGCTACATCCAAACACGCTTGAGCTGATGGAAGTCGCAGCACAGAAAATCCATGAAGGCGGTGTTGAAGCTTGGTTTGATGCCAGCTGTGAAGACTTCTTAGGCAGCGAGGCAGCTGACTATGATAAAGCAACTGATACCCTAGATGTCTGGTTTGACTCAGGGACAACGCATTTTGCAGTACTCGATCAGCGTGATGAATTGACCAACCCAGCTGACATGTATCTAGAAGGATCTGATCAACATCGCGGTTGGTTCCAGACGTCATTGCTAACATCCGAAGCCATATATGAGCGTCCACCATTCAAACAGGTATTGACCCATGGTTTTGTGGTTGATGAGAATGGCCGCAAGATGAGTAAATCACTGGGCAATATCATCAAGCCACAAGATGAAATCAATAAAACAGGCGCAGATATGTTGCGTCTATGGATTGCCTCTAGTGACTACCGTTACGAGATGAGTGCTGGTAAGACAGTATTTAAAGGTGCGATCGATATGTATCGCCGTATCCGTAACACCCTACGTTTCTTGCTTGCCAATACTGATGACTTTGATCCAGCAACCAATAGCATTGATGTCAATGAGCTGGTGAGCCTTGATAAGTTCATCATTGAGCGCGCGCAAACCGTGCAAGCACAAATCATCAGTGCTTACGATGCGATGGATTTTCACCAAGTCACCCAGTATATTACTGCGTTCTGCTCGCAAGATTTGGGTAGCTTCTATTTAGATATTATCAAAGATCGTCAGTACACCACGCAGACAGATGGACAGCCGCGCCGCTCTGCGCAAACGGCTATTTATCATATCGCTCATGCGTTGATTCGTTGGATTACACCGATTTTGTCATTCACCGCGCAAGAAGCGTGGGAAGTGTTAGAAGGTAAAAACGGCAATGAAGCAGGTTATGTCTTTACCGAAGAATGGTATAACTTCCCAGCTCTTGAGCTAAGCGCTGTCAGTAACGACGACTGGCAACGTATCATGCGCGCAAAAGATATGGTCAATAAACATATCGAAACCGCTCGCGGCGAAAAAATCATCAATGCCAACCTATCTGCTGATGTCACCCTATATGCTGACGGTGCGATGCATGAAAGCTTGGCTAAGCTTGGTGAAGAGCTGCGCTTTGTACTCATTACCAGTAGTGCTACCTTAAAGCCGATGAGCGACGCACCTGCTGAAAAAGTAAATGCAGAAGCTCAAACTGAAGGTAATACAGAAGAATCTACAGATTTAGTGGTAGATATCAGTGCCGCCGCTGGTACCAAATGCGTACGCTGTTGGCATATCCGTGATGACATTGGCACCGATAGCACGCACCCTGAGTTATGCGCACGCTGCGTGACCAACGTCAGCGGTGATGGCGAGGTGCGTCACTATGCCTAATTCAACAGAACCATTAGAACAAAAGCAGACTCAGAGCGATGGTTCACCTGAGCCTGCTCATGCAACGATAGGCAATTCGTCAACGCCGAAAGGTCGCTTGACAAAGACACCAAAAGTTATCGCTAATGGCCCTCGCGCGTTTACGTGGTATCTGCTGTCATTGGTCGTCATCATTATTGATCAATGGACGAAATGGTTGGCTGAAACCAAGCTGACGTTTCATGAGCCAGTGCCCGTGATTGAGCCATTCCTTAACTGGACATTGGCGTATAACTATGGTGCTGCCTTTAACTTTTTGGCAGATGCTGGTGGTTGGCAGAAATGGTTTTTTTCGGGATTGGCATTGGTAATGTCACTATTTTTAATCGTGTATCTGATTAAAGCACCTCGCAAAGCTACGCTGTTATCTTTCGGACTGGCATTGGTGCTGGGCGGCGCGGTTGGCAACCTCATTGACCGCCTACTACATGGTCACGTTATCGACTTTATCCATGTACATAATGCGGATGTTTGGCATTATCCTATCTTTAATATTGCAGATATGGGCATCAGTATCGGTGTAGCAATGATTGTCATTGATATGTTGTTTTTAGAAAAGAAGCGTGAAATGCCACGATCATAACCGTCTACAGCTAGAGATATTAATTCAATTTATAAATAAAAAAGGTGGGTTACGAATGCGTAAGCCACCTTTTTTTTGGCTTATGATTTCGATACGTTAAGAAATAAGATCTACTCCAATCAGGCTAGCGGTACAATTGCGTGCTTGTAAATGAAAGTCATGACTCTACGTATTTACTATAGTGAAGATTGCTTATGAGCTACGACTTAGCTATATTATTTCTTATCGATACACAAAGTTTGCCTTATAGCAGCTATGAAAAAAATTATGACACAATATCCAGCGTTGGAAGTTAAACATAAATCAGGAGAAGAGTTTTTTCATATTGAAGGAGAGCCTCTTAATGAAAACTTGTTGTCATTTTGGCAATGGTCTAGCTCTGATCTAGTAAGTAACACTATGAGAGGTATTTTAGCAGAATATATTGTTGCATCTGCTCTCGGTGAGAATCATAGTCATAGAACAGAATGGGATGCATATGATATTAAAACTAAAGAAGGTATTAAAATTGAGGTGAAATCTGGTGCTTTTATTCAAACATGGCATCAAAAAAAATTATCATCCATTCAATTTAATATACGTCCTACTGTATGCTGGAATTCTCAAACAAACACCCGTTCAAATGAAGTTATACGACAAGCAGATATTTACGTATTTTGCCTGCTAATACATAAAGAACAAGATACGATTGATCCACTTAATATGAATCAATGGCAGTTTTATATTTTATCTTCGGATGAACTAAATCGGTCTCTTGGAGCACAAAAGACTGTTGTACTATCTAGTCTACTTCGACTTAACCCAATAAATGCTACTTATTCAGAATTACCTTCTGCAATAAAACGGTTAGCTAACGAAGATGTTAAAAATCATCCATAAAAAAAGCGTAGGCTAAATCAAGATTGTGATATTCAGCAAACATTAACAAGTCATTTAAAAAGCTATGACTTTTCAAATTTTCATTCTAGGTATGCGCGTCAAAATCTTACCGCTGACTATGAATAAATGCTTCTATATTAAAGAATCTAGCAAGTTTTTTAAGGTCTCTAACCCACCACCAGCAATTACAAACAACAATCCTGCCATGTTAATAACAACGGTCAAATAATAGGTCACACGAAACTCAGGCTTTTGTGATTTGTGACGCAGATACGTCTGCGCAACCATTGCCCCTACCCAGCCGCCAAGCGCACTAAGTAGATGTAGCGTAGATTCAGGCGTTCGCCAATCACCACTTTGAGCGGCGGCTTTGTCTTTGGCATACATCGCATAGGTGATAATGCCCAATGCGGCATACCAACCGACCACTAGCCAATTCAGTTTATCCATGACTGCCAACAGGATTAAGACACCATAAAACCCAGCACCTAAAAACAACCTTTTCTTTTGTCCTGCTTCAAACTCTGCTTGCGCGCTTCGCTTATGGTTACGCTGACGTATTTGTTGATTCTTTTTTGCCATTTTCTGTTGGACAAAGCTGAGCTCTTGCACATCTTTTGCTTGCATTCGCCCTTGATTGTCTCGACCAAGTGTAAAAACCACTTGCTCACCGACATCCGGACGACGACGCGCTTTGAACTCATTGATATGAAAGAATAATGAGTCACCATTCTCTGTTTCAATAAAGCCAAAACCTTTATCGTCTTGCCATTTTTTAACTTGCCCCTGCTGTTTACTAGCCATCGATATGCCCATTCTCTCTTAAATTCGCTAAATACGTAGTCAATCTCATGTAAATCAGATACGCTTTCATACTTGCTCAGCCGATGAGTTGTAGTATTTCAATCGCCTGTCTAGTATAGTCAGCCCTAAATAAAAGAGGCACAACCACTAGATATGGGCTACATTTTTCTTGCTTGCTGTGCCTACGCAGACAGAGGCTGCGCAAAATGTAACCCGTATCGCTGTATTTATTTCATAGTGGATTGACTATATATGAACTGTCCTGATATGAACCTTCCTGAGCCGACTATAGTACACTATTTGCGTTACATTTTTTACGCTTACATACGCTGTCAGATGACTTATCATTTCTTATATTATTTTTTGATTTAACATCCCAATTTCGCAACGAATGGCCTTTGACTATGACCGACTCACAATTTATCAATCCCAATGAAGACACCCGTATCACACACGGTAGCCTAGTAAAACTGCATTTTGAAGTATCACTAGAAAACGGTACGGTGATTGACTCTACTTTTAGTCGCGATACACCGGTAAGCTTAACCATTGGCGATGAGAGCTTGTTGCCAGGCTTTGAGCAAGTATTAATGAACCTACGTGCAGGGGACACTCGTACCGCCCATCTTGAGCCAGAACAGGCTTTTGGGGAATGGAACCCTGACAATATTCAACATTTCAGCCGTACTCAATTTGCATTAATCGCGGACAATCCAGAGATTGGTATGATGGTGGAGTTTGAAGACAAAGGCAAAAACACCTTGCCTGGTACGATTAGCGCTATTGACGATGACCAAGTCGAAGTGGACTTTAATCACCCACTTGCAGGACAGTCACTGCTGTTTAAAGTGAAAGTATTTAAAGTGACACCACCTGGTGTGACTGGTATCAAACTGATGTAATCATTCAAAAACTCTTTAGACGTTCACTAATACAAAAATGAGTGGCTATAAAAACAATTCAAAAGGAGGTTCGCATGCAATATCAAGAATTGCCGCAGCTCAACGAAGAAGTTTCTAAAATCTGTCTAGGAACAATGACTTGGGGACAGCAAAACACTGAGTCCGAAGCACACGAACAAATGGACATGGCATTGAGCGAAGGTGTCAACTTTTGGGATACAGCAGAGATGTATCCATCGCCACCGGATAAAGACAAGCAAGGCGACACAGAACGCTTTATGGGCACTTGGTTTAATAAAACCAAACAGCGTAACAAAGTCATTCTTGCCAGCAAAATATCACCAATGGGGTTTTTGCGTGATGGGCAGACGCGTTTCAATGCCAAACAAATCAGTGGTGCCATCGATGACAATCTTAAGCGCCTGCAAACAGACCATATCGATATTTATCAGCTGCATTGGCCTGAACGCCAAACCAACTTTTTTAGTCAGCTTGGTTATACCGAAGAGATGGCAGCGCAACCACTAGAAGATTTGACACCTTTTTTAGAAACCATTCAAGCGCTAAATGATGAGATTAAAAAAGGCCGCATTCGTGCTTATGGTTTATCGAACGATACGGCTTGGGGACTCATGCGCTACCTTTGGGAAGCGGATAAAAATGGTTTGATTCCACCTCTTACGGTGCAAAACCCTTATAGCCTATTGAATCGCTTGTATGAAATCAATATGGCTGAGATTGCCCATCGTGAAAACGTCGGTCTACTTGCCTATTCTCCACTAGGCTTTGGTGTCTTATCTGGTAAGTATCTTGATGGTAAACGCCCAGCAGGCGCACGTCTAACCATGTATGATCGCTTTGCCCGCTATACCAATGAAGAGGCCATATCAGCCACCGTTCAATATGCCAAGATTGCCGCTGATGCAGGCTTAGATATGGCACAAATGGCATTGGCTTTCGTTAACTCCCGTCATTTTGTCACCAGTAATATCATTGGTGCAACCACGTTAGAGCAGCTCAAATCTAATATTGATAGTGTTGATTTAACCCTAAGCACAGATGTATTGGAAGCGATTGAAGCGGTACATACGCAGCATCCAAACCCTTCACCTTAAACTATCAACTGATTAAATTATCAATTGATGACAGCTTTCTAAAATAAAAAGGCGCAAATCGCGAGAACTATCACTGCGATTTGCGCCTTTTTTATTTTTGCTCACTTATCAATTAAAGCAAGCCTGATATTTAAGAAAACTTATGCTTTAGATACTTTTTCTTGAGCCAATTGCTCTAGAGCTGTTTTAGTTAGCACTCGATTATGCAACTCAGTCAAACCTTCTTGCATACGTGCTTGCAATATATTGGTCATCTCGCTCTTATTCAACCCTTTTGGATCTATCGGTTCAAGCGGTAATACATATGCAGTGATGTCTTTGCTATCAAGTACTTTTTTTAGACTGTCTTTCATCGTTAGCTTACCGTAATAAGGTAACTCTTTACTCAATGTACCGTCCTTATTGACATAAGTAATTACTAAAGGACGAACTGGTACATCAGCGTCTATCGCTGCTTGTAGCAGCTTACCATGAATACGCTTGATTTTTTTTCCATCGGTTGTGGTTGCTTCTGGAAAAAATATGACAGAATAGCCTTTTTTGAGAAAGTCAGCAATTTGCTCAGCAACCGAGCCTGCATCACCGGAACCACGCTCAATAAACACCGTACCTGCCGCATGAGCCAACTTACCAAATACTGGCCACTCACCAATTTCTGCTTTGGATAAAAAGAAGGCTGGACTCAGCGTCCCTACAACCGGAATATCCATCCATGACACATGATTAGAGACCCATAAGCCATGGTGCTGCTCTACTCGTTCAACGGCAACAACTTTTACGCCAAAAGAGCCTGCCATCTTACGACAAAAGGTCTGAATATAGCGCGGCAATCTCTCACGTGGTGGCTGTCTAAAAGCACCGATACGTTGGGCTGTTCTTAGCCCTCCTGCGATTGTTGTTGTCATACCAGCGATTTTTTTACCGCGACCAAACTGCTGTCTGAGTGAAAAGCCTGACTTGGATTGGCTCATCTGTATCCCTCGTGATTAAAATCATATGATTGTATATTTTAAGCAAACGTAGCGAGTATAACAAAATTTAGCCAGTCAGTGATGATTTGTTCACTGAGTTACGAAGTGCTTTTGTTGGTATTTTATTCAATCACCTGCTCTGTAACATAAAAATATCGATAATTGGACCAATACGCTTTAACATCAAGCAATCAGACCTTATATAAGAGGTTATATAAAAGCTATTCCGACGTTTGTTAAAACGTTTGTTAGATTAGGGCGTGTTGAACATTCAAATGTGGTGCTGGCAGCAACTATTTTTCAGACAATATGCAGTGAAATTTTTGATGCCTAGTCATTCTAGGTGAAACAATTTCGCCATATATTGGCAAAAAATAATACTGCCCCAAAGGGCTGATGCTAAAATCACCCCAAACGTCGTTACAAGCCTAGTTAAAGTCTCGACATTATCGTCGGCTTGCGCCTAGTTTGGTGCAATTTTAGCAATCAGCAGCCCTAATATTTGAATGTTCAACACGCCCTAATATCATAGCGACATATCTACTTTATTAAATAGGTGACAATCTTTGGATTATTTTGAAAGACATGAAGGTGGCGAGCGCGCCATTATAGTACATTTAGACATCCGCCAAATTCAGGATCCTGACGATCTTGGTGAGTTTGAGCTGTTGGCAGACTCAGCAGGGGCAGATCGCTTGGCACTAGTAACTGGTTCACGTGCACGTCCCGATGCCAGATACTTCGTAGGTAGCGGCAAAGCAGAAGAGATAGCAGAAATGGTACGCGAGCATGATGCCGATATCGTGCTTTTCAACCACAGTTTATCGCCCTCACAAGAGCGTAATATCGAAGCGTTGGTAAAATGCCGCGTGCTAGACCGCACTGGTCTGATTTTGGATATTTTTGCTCAGCGCGCCCGTACCTATGAAGGTAAGCTACAAGTAGAGCTTGCGCAGCTGAATCACTTATCGACGCGTTTGGTACGTGGTTGGACGCATTTGGAACGTCAAAAAGGTGGTATCGGTCTGCGTGGGCCAGGGGAAACCCAGCTTGAGACCGATCGTCGCTTGCTACAAGTGCGCGTCATGCAGCTCAAAAATAGAATCGAGAAAGTCAGACAGACACGTGCGCAAGGTCGAGCCCGCCGTCAAAAATCAGACGTACCGACTATTTCACTTGTTGGTTATACCAATGCTGGCAAGTCCACCCTATTTAATCGTTTGGTCGATGAAAATATCTATGCGGCTGACAAGCTATTTGCGACACTCGATCCGACGCTACGCCGTTTAGACTGGCAAGGTGTGGGACGTGTGGTGTTGGTCGATACAGTAGGTTTTGTCCGTCATTTACCACATGAGTTGGTCGAGTCGTTTCATGCCACATTAGAAGAGACATTAGAGGCAGATTTATTGCTACATGTTATCGATTCGTCTAGCGAAGACATGCATGAGCAAATTCAGGCGGTCAAAGATGTGCTGGCTGAAATTGATAACGATGTGCCTGTACTCAATGTGTATAACAAAATTGATTTAACGGATGAGCCTGCACGGGTCGGTTATGCTAGCGAAGGGCAACCTAATCGAGTTTATGTTTCCTCTAGAGAAAACTTGGGCATTGAAGAATTATCATTGGCCGTGCAACAGTTGCTCACTGGCACACTGACTACTTTTGATTTGACGCTTCCCTATCATGCAGGACAATTAAAAAACACCTTATATGAGCTCGGTGTCATTCAAGAAGAAAGCTATGATGACAGTGGTCACGAGTGTTTAACCATTCGCTTGCCAAGTGATAGACTCAGACAACTACTTGGTCAAGCCGATTTAGAGCCTGTAGATGTATTGCCATTAGCGCAGGCAACGCTACTAATGCCGATACTAGAAGAGTTTGAGCAGCCTGACGAAGATGAAGAAGAGCCAACAATGACTGCAGCTGAAGAACAAGCGTTTGATGACTTCGATGCGTTAAACACTGAAACAGAACATCCATCGAAATAGAAATATTTTAAATATAATATTGTAAAGGTCTGATTATAAAGCTATAAGAGCTAAACAAGACACAGCTAGTACCATATTCGACTGTTCAACAGGCCATAATAAGAGGATGATATCAATCGATGTCATCCTTTTTTGTGTGCTATATATCGTGAACACTGATATCTAGTCCAAACAACAAAGCACGGTATTACCTTATAGACTTTATTAGTTTGATCACTCTGTATATAATCATTTGTTATCTATTCAACAAACATTGATATATAGGACACATGTACTAAGGCATTATGACCTAGCGCGTGTCATTAATCAGCACATTAATAGATGTGGTGACCTTAAAATAGCTAAATTTTGCCAAACATCGTCAGCAATTTTGCCAATATATTCATATTAATGGCAATTGTTTCTTTGTTTATCTACAATTTTTCTCATTTTAAGCCTCACAATCTAATTCATGACACGCTCTAGTCTAATCTTGTAACTACCCTATATGTCTGACATGGCCAGCATTTCTTATGAAATCTACTCATCTCTCTAATATGCCCCTATGGCTTGCAATAATCCTGACTTTAGTAATGGTTATCATTGTCCGTGAGACAGCCGTTATTGTCTGTCAGTGGGCAGGTATCGAAAAAGCGGCCAATGTTGTCGGCTTGGTCGCTATGTTTTGCATTTTAATCACATGGCGATTACTCAAAGGCTTACCAAGCTGGCTAACGCAAGCCAGTAACCTTTTATTGGTTGATAGTGGCTTTGCTTTCTTGCCAGTCTCTGCGGGTGCAGGATTACTACTATTCGCCTTAGGTGAGGAGCTATGGGGAGTAATGCTAACAATTATGATCAGTACGTTAATTCCATTGTGGGGGCTGGCTATCCTTGCCAACAACTGGCTAAATAACGATATTGACCACACTACTATTGAAGAGCACAAATAATCGCTGTGAGTGATATAGAACAAGGAAATTGTGATGAGTTTTGACAATATATTTGTGGCGACCCTGGCAGCGATAGTACTAACCTTAGCAGCACACGTGATTGCTCGTGTACTGGCACGCAAGCTTGCATGGTTGCCAATGGTGATTACTGCGTTAGCCCTTGTCTTACTCTTTTTGTTCATTCTGCAATGGAATTACGATGATTATTATGATGTTGCCAAGCCCGTATTTGACCATCTATTAGGATATGTCACTGTATTACTAGCCGTGCCGCTAGCAGCGATGAATTTTAAGGGGTTGCCAGTCAAAAAACTGACACTAATCGTTGGCATTGCAAGTATGGTTGGTGCATTATTACCGATGTCATTAGCGTATCTACTGTCATTAAGTCACGACACCATTCTTGCCTTTGCGACACGTTCAGTGACCACCCCGATTGGTCTGAGTGTCGCTGATTTGATTGGAGCACCCCTTGCCCTAGCCAACTTAATTATTATTGTCTCAGGGCTTATCGGTGGTATGTTAGCGCGGTTTTTGTTTCGTGGTATCAATGATGATCGTGCCAAAGGTCTAGCACTTGGACTAGCCGCTCATGCTTTTGGTACTGTCGAAGCTTGGCAAATCAGTCAAACTGCGGGTCGTTATGCTGCATTCGGATTGGCAGTAAACGGTCTAGTAACCGCCGTCTGGGTACCCGTATTTATTAGTGCACTTAGTGGCTAAATGATCCATATAGCCCTAAAATTTTTCTAGCTGTTTCTTAATAGCCCACTCAAGTTATCTTCACTTTTTTACTAACAGGTTATATACCCTGGCATGAGGATCGGCCTACGGCTGAATCACCAAATTCAGAAGACATAGCATGTTGATTTAATTATAATTATCTTTATATATAATACTGACTGTTACGTCTTATTTGTAATAATCCTATGCGTTGAAAAGTTATTATATGTTATAGTAAACAACTATTATTTTTTGTATCTATTTTACGAGTGGTTTCTAGTTAGAAGTGATGTGTTCTGAGTTGCTATACCCTTTATAGAGCTCGCTACCAACACGATAACCGCTTAAACGCGCACAACAATGCGCCTATAGGCAAAATATTTTGCTATTACTCGATGAAAAGTGATAACCCTATGATAAATGTTACAACCCTAGTTACTCGCTGCTTGTCTCCTATCTTACTGACTACCCTTGCCCTATCGACTTTATCCGTTACTGCTCAAGCTGAGAACATAACGATTTATAAGGATAAAAATGGGAAAGTATTACTGACTAATGTCAATCCCAGTGGTAACTTTGATCAATTCACTAAAAAAGTACAAGTTACTTACTACAAAAGCTCTAAGTTATACGATGGTAGCAATAACAATAGTAATAACTACGGAAGCAGCGCCGCTAGTAATAGTAGTAGCCGTAATGCTTATGACAGCTACATTCGTGCTTCTGCCGAGCGCCATGGCGTAGATCCAGCGCTCATGAAAGCAATGATGCATACTGAATCAGCATTTAATCCCAATGCACGCTCACCAGTTGGCGCACAAGGTCTGATGCAACTAATGCCTGCCACTGCCCGCCGCTTTAAAGTAAGCAACCCTTGGAACCCAGCCGAAAATATCGAGGGCTCAGCTAAATATATCGCTTGGCTCATGCGTCGTTTTGACAATAGAGTTGAGTATGCTGTGGCAGGCTATAATGCAGGGGAAGGCAATGTCGATAAATACGGTGGTATCCCCCCCTTCAAAGAAACACAGAACTATGTTAAAAAGGTGATGAGCCGCTATCATAGTTTGTATAAAAATGATTCAGGCCTATATGGCGTGACTATGAGCGCTAGTAACCAAAACAATAATACAAGCAGTGGTCTTAAAAATGTCAGTTATGGCACCAGTAGTAATGGTAACAGTGCCAGTTATGTCAACTCAGCGTATGCTGCTTTACGCTAAAACATTAAGTCGCTAAAAAGCTAGCGTATGTAAAACAGTAACCCCAAGATAAGTAAGCTAGACATAAAAAAGCCCGTTAACTAATTAACGGGCTTTTTTATGTTTCTTAGATTCAAAAACAAGCTTGTTTAAACAATCAGCAAGCACTACATCAAGCAATTGATACAATGCTCACAATTAACATAGCGCTTACGATATTTTAAAACTTACTTGTTAGCTGCTTGAGTCGCAGCAACTTCAGCAGCAAAATCTTCTTGCTTCTTCTCAATGCCTTCACCAACTTCTAGACGTTTGAAACCAAGTACTTTAACGCCTTCAGATTTTAATACGTCACCAACTTTTTTATCGTTGTCCATAACGTATGGCTGACGTAGTAAAGTTACTTCGTCTAAGTACTTACGTAAGCCACCTTCGATCATTTTTTCAACGATATTGTCAGGTTTACCAGATTCTTTAGCTTTGGCTTCGATGATGTCTTTTTCACGTGCTAGTACGTCAGCAGAAACGTCTTCGTCATTAACCGCAACCGGGTTAAATGCAGCGATGTGCATGGCAAGGTTCTTACCAGTGTCTGCAGTACCACCTTCATAAGAAACAACCACACCAATACGTAGACCATGACGGTATGCAGCGATGTTTGCACCTTCAAGTACTTCAACACGGCGAACCTGAATGTTTTCACCGATTTTTTGTACTAATGATACACGTGCTTCTTCAACGGTTTGACCATCGCCATAAGGCAATGCAGAGATAGCGGCAACGTCAGTTACGTTATTCTCTAGGGCAATATTAGCTACTTTTTCTGCAAATGCAGTGAAGCTATCATCTTTTGCAACGAAGTCAGTTTGGCAGTTAACTTCTAACAAAAATGCTTTGTTTTCGCCTTGGGCAATGATGATTGCGCCATCAGCTGCGATGTTACCCGCTTTTTTAGCGGCTTTAGCTTGACCAGATTTACGTAGGTTATCAATAGCAACTTCAACATCGCCGTTTGATTCTTCTAACGCTTTTTTACATTCCATCATGCCAAGACCAGTACGGTCACGCAATTCTTTTACCATTTTGGCAGATACTTTTACTTCTGACATAAGAGTCACCTTAGTATTGTTATGTTGGATATAGTCAAGTCCGTATAAATCCGCTACGTCGTTATCCTCGCTAACCATACTAATGTATAGCTTGCATTTGGCTTACTTGTATTGAGATCATTTGGATTCAACTATAGTGCTTAACTTTTGCTAATATTTTTTACTGTATAGCCATACAATCTGATTGTATGATGTCACTGTTTCCGTGATAACCGTATCTATTGTAAATAGTCATCATAGACACTGTATAGTGCGGAAAAACATAGGCGATAATACTCGCCTACTAACTGCCTATCCATCAACAACAAGGCATGACGAGTAAAACTACATCATGCCTATTGTAAGCTTATACGCTGTTAATAACCTCATAAGTGTACTGATAGATACGCTATCAAATTATTCTTATTAAGTTAAACCTTTTCGGCCAGCTATTTATTCTGCTGGAGTTGCAGCTTCTTCTGCTTTGGCTTCAGCTGGTGCTTCTTCAGCAGCAGGTGCTTGCTCAGCTTTGCCGCCAGCTTGAGTCTGTGCATATTCTTTACCAGCAATAATAGCATCAGCCATAGAGGTAACATACAAAGTCACCGCACGGATAGCATCATCGTTAGCTGGAATGATGTAATCAACGTTATCTGGGCTAGAGTTTGTATCAACGATACCAATAACTGGGATACCCAAATTCTTGGCTTCTTTGATAGCAATCGCTTCATGATCCACGTCTACAACAAAGATAGCATCAGGTAGGCCGCCCATGTCTTTGATACCGCCTAGTGAACGCTCAAGTTTTTCCATATCGCGAGTACGTTCTAACGCTTCACGCTTAGTTAGCTTCGCGAAAGTACCGTCTTCTGATTGCTTTTCCAGCTCTTTTAGACGATTGATTGACTGGCGTAGTGTTTTCCAGTTAGTCAACATGCCACCTAACCAGCGATGGTCAACGTACGGCATACCAGCGCGGGCAGCTTGCTCACGGATGATGCCGCTTGCAGCGCGTTTAGTACCAACAAACAATACTTTGTTTTTCTTGGCAGCTAGGCCGTTTACATAAGTCAAAGCTTCATTAAACGCTTTTACTGTGTGCTCTAGGTTGATGATGTGGATCTTGTTACGTGCACCAAAGATGTATGGTCCCATTTTTGGGTTCCAAAAACGTGTTTGGTGGCCAAAGTGAGCACCGGCTTGTAATAAGTCGCGCATTTCGATTTTGGTTGGGTTCTTTGTAGCCATGTTAAATTTTCCTATTGGTTGGGTTATGCCTCCACATCACAAAAACTGCCTATCTAGCGACACGCATCTGCTAACGGTTAATGCTCATTAAGACAACACTAACTTTTATGCAAATTAATCAAGTCGCCAAACACCCAGCAATTCTTTGCCATGATGTGTGTGTCATTGGTTGGTTTAAAAAAGAAGCTATGATTAGAATTGGTAAAATATCAAACTCTAACTTATAAAATAGCTGCGCCATATTTTATCATATAATCTACAACAATCTCCAGTCATTTATTAGTATAACGCATTAAAATAAAAGCGAAATATAACCTTGTCTACAAACAAAAAAAGCGACACTAATGTATCACTTTTTAAAATTACTTTGACTGTATATACTTTGCTCTATATCTGATTATGCGATACAAATACCGATCACCGCTTTGTAACCATGCCAAGTAAAGGGAGTCACATAGCTTTGTCTATCTTTGGGCAAGTAAGACACACTCGGGACACCTTCAACGATGTGGGGTGGCGAGATAATAAACTCGGCACCAAACTCAGTACGAGCATTACCAGAGATGGTATTGGCCATTTCACCTAACAAATCTTTCATCATCTTGATTGATGAGTCAGGCTCACCCATAACTTTGATGATCTCTCGCAACATCACGCTTGGCGCACTGACATAGACACAACCCTCAAGCGGGCCCGATATCTCAATCACACCACTATAATCATAGCCAACGGCACTTCTGTTATGATTCAAATAAGGTGTGTCAATAGATACTTCTGAGCCGTCTATCTGTACAAAAAAAGCATTTATTGAGCTAAGAAACACACCTAATTTTTCTACTTTAACCATAATATATCCATCTTTATTGTGCGGCAGTATCGTTAATCTTGTAAGCAGACCACAATCTCGCCAATTTGCGAGTGCCAAGTGATGGGGATAATAAAAGAACGCTCATCGTTAGGCAACACAATACTTTGCGGAGAGCCTTTAAAGACCAGTGGCACCGATATATGAAACTCAGAGCCAAACTCTTTGCGTGCATTGCCTGCGATGGTATTAGCCACTTCTCCAGCCAAATCTATATAATTCTCATCACTTTTATCAGTTTCACCCATACTGTCCAATATAGTAGATAATAGCTGATGGGTTGCTGAGAAATATACCACGCCTTTTTGACCACCTGATATACCGATGACACCCGTATAGTCGTGAACTTTTGGCTGTTTATTCTCTAACAGATATGGGGTATCAGCGATAAGCTCTTCTTCCCCAAACTGATTAAAATAGTTACTAATAATACTCAAAAAAATCTGTAGCTTTTGTTCTTTCATAATGACATCTACTTAAGTCGTTGAAGGGTTTAGTCTTGCATTAGTTCATACAAAGACTCCACAAGCTCTTCCTCTGAAAAAGGCTTGCACAAAAATCCGCTGGCACCCAACGACAATGCCTCAATACCAGTGGCTTTATCAGACAATGCGGACACCACTAAAATTCGCACTTCAGGATCAATCGCAATGATTTTTTCAATGCACTCAAGTCCATCCATTTGCGGCATGGTCAAATCCATAGTAATCACGTCAGGACGATGAATATTGAACTTTTCAAGGGCTTGAACACCACTAGTCGCTGTCGCAACTAGCATAAACTCTCCTGAATCGTACGCGCGCTGTATGCGGTTTCTGATAATATTTGAATCATCAACAATCATTAACTTATGCATAACTGTTCTATTACCTTTAATGAAGTACTTGTCGTCCTTGACAATATAACCTACTGTTTTTGATTAAGCTTTAGGTAAAGTAATGACAAACCGTGTCATCTGACCCAGCTCACTATTTACATTAAGCTTGCCATTATACTCTTTTACTTGCGCTTTAATGATATCGAGACCAACACCGCGACCACCATCTTCATCCGTATCTTCTTTGGTAGAAAAACCTGAAGAAAATAGCTGTTTGAGTAATTGGCTTTGACTCAACTGACTGGCTTCTTCTGTGCTAAAGCGACCACTGTTGCTTAATTTATTACGAATACTATCATAGTCGATACCTTGACCATCATCTTGTACAATCAGTATAAAATTCGAACCACTGTCTTGTACTTCTAAGTCAACCGTTCCCACTTCGGCTTTACCAGCAGCTTGACGGACACTTGGTGATTCGACACCGTGCACCACAGCATTACGTAATAGCTGAATACTCATCTCTTTGAATGGCTTGGCGATAGACTCTGGTATCTGCACGTCACTAAGCGTACTGCTTTTTAACTGTACTTGCTTGCCTTGTCTCTCTGCAATGTCTGTCACAAACGCTTTATAAAAAGACAAAACATCATCATCTGTATCACTATCTAGATCAATATCTAGACCGCCATCCATCTCGATACTACCGATTGAATGATTTGGTATCTGACTCTCCACCATAACTGCATCAGACACACTGTGTTCAACGACACTCTCATCTAATTCAGTAGTTTGTTGTGTGGCGACGGGTTTTGCGGTGGTTGGTGCTGAGCGATTAATACGCTCACCTAACGTCGCAATAGTGTTCGACAGGCTCAATAAGTCATCTAAGTGCACCGCCAA
Source organism: Psychrobacter sp. AOP7-B1-24 (assembly GCF_052376215.1). NCBI lineage: Bacteria > Pseudomonadati > Pseudomonadota > Gammaproteobacteria > Moraxellales > Moraxellaceae > Psychrobacter > Psychrobacter sp. AOP7-B1-24. Next base: position 4,917 of record NZ_JBQSVL010000042.1, on the reverse strand, counting down.
TGGTAAGAAGTCATTACCTGATAGCTGACCTTGATTTTGCAATGCATGCAGTTTGTCTTCCGCATCTGAAGCAATTTTAGTAAAGCTGTGTAGTTTCAGTGCAGAGGCCTCACCTTTTAAGCTATGCATCTCGCGATAGATGGCTTTCAACTTACCTTCGAGCTCGTATTGTGAACTACCAGGATTTTTCAAGATATTGTTCATTTTTTCGATATGCAACTGAGTATTAGTAATAAATTCATTAATAATCTTTGGATTTACATTCAAGATAGTGGTTAACATCTCAATCTGCATATCGTTTTGTGAGCGCTCTTTTTCTAAGCGTTGTTCTAAATGAACAGCATCTGATACATCGTTAACATTGACCAAAATACGAGCAATGTCTTTATCGTCATAAACACGTGAAAACTTGAAATCTAAGAAACGGTTATTTGCCGCTTTACTACCAGATGTATTGTGTAACATCACTTTATGTAAAGGGTTGAGAGAATCCACCAGTTTTTCTTTCACTCGTGGGTTATAAAGCTGTTCGATAAACTGCTGTGTGGTTTTCAAATCTTTATCAGAAATACGACCACGCAAGACGTTAGTAAAGTTCTCTCCTGATAAGCTGTCAGAACCGATAATGTCATTCAGCGCTCGAGAATGCTGCTGACCAATATTCAAGTCTTTATCAAGCAAAAATAGCCCTGTGTTTACCGTTTGCATAATCTCTTGTGTTTCTTGGCGAGCAGCTGCTGCTTCAGCATCTGTCTCACGTAGACGACGCACAAAGAAGAAAACGAACACTAGAAAGTAGGTAAAAATAGCGACAACACCCAGTAGCTGAATCAAGCGAATCGTATCTGCCTGACGTTCTGCACTAACGAATACGTCGTTGGTTAGATTATCTAAAGAATCATTGATAAACAAACTTGATGTTTTCGCCTGCTCAACCGCTTGAGTCAACTGATCGGCAGAGGGCACCATAATATTATCAGCGTTTTCTAGGTATGCTTGAATCTTAGGCTCTAGTGCCTTCCACTGCTCATTAGCGGCTGCGATATTTACTTGTGCATCACTATCAATTTTTGGCAAATCATGAGTACGACCATCAATATCTATCACCTCCCCACCTTGCTCAATGGCAGCAATTGATTCAGTAATGAGTGCGGTATTTCTCTCTAAACGAGTAAGTACTCGTTGTATGTGTGGTGACTTAGTATCCTCACCATAACTATTATTTAAATCAAAAAGATCTTTAATTACGGCCTGCGCATTATTAGCAACGCGGTTAGTTTGGTCAATTAAAGCCGTATTTCTCTCTAATAAACTTGACGTATAAAACGTAAATGCTAACAAGGCACCAATTAGAGATAAAAACAGTGCAATTGAAATAATCAGACCTTGATAGCGCTTATTGTCAACATTGGAGGTGGTTGCCATCTTCAGAATTCCTTAGTTCAATTGCGTAGTATTAGTATCAGAGTTGCTCTTATCAGCAGATGCAGATGCAGATGCAGGTACAGCCTCACCTAACCAGCGCTCTTCAATTTCCTTAAATGTCCCTTTTTCTTTTAGCTTAGCAATACCCTCATTAACCGTATTAATCAACTGAGTATTTTCTTTTGCCATTAATACGACTTGTTGCGCTGAAGGCGCGTCTGCCGCTTCATAAGGTACAATCTTCACTTTATGTTCTGGATAACCTTTTATGATGTACTGCAGCACTGGCATATCATATAAGAAAACATCAGTCTTACCTTGTATTAAGTCCTGATAAGCCAAAAATGCAGTGGATCTTGAAACCAACTCAACCGAATTACCCATCTGTTTTAGAGTATCTTCTTCTTTAGAACCTGCCAACGTACCGGTTTTTAGACCCTTTATATCGTCTAGTCCTTTTATATCAAACTTACCTTCCAAGTACATGATGGTAGCTGGGTTAAAAAAGTAAGGCGTTGATAGACCATATCTTACCGCTCGATCGTCTTTATAAGAGATACCAGAAATAGCTAAATCACGTTTTCCTGACTCCACACTATCGAACATATCTTGCCAAGTTTCTTTATAAAACTCGACCTTAAAGCCTTGCTCTTCTCCAATAGCTCTAATGGAGTCAACGTCAGTGCCTTGCATGTTGCCATAGTCATCTTGAAATGAGAAAGGCGGTAAATCACCTGTCATGGCGACCTTTAATGTTGGCGCCGTGTCAGGCAGATTACTAACAAAGCTGTCTTTATTTTCTGTTACTGGCGTACCAGTCGCATTGGCATTTTCTTGAGTGGAAGAGTTACTGCAGCCAAACAGGCCAACACTCAATACAATTGGAAACACTCTAAACAACTTTTTCATAATCTATCCTTAGATATAAATTTGTTAGTTACTCAAAAAACACATTAACGCCATCAAACTTCGAAAAATATTCAATTGTAATTAAATAGTTACAATATATAGTAGTTAGGTAAAATAAAAAATGCAATGATTAATTCAACAATAATGATATTCCTTAATATATATTAATAATTTAATTTTTGATCTGATGAAAGACTTGTATTTATAAGTTAATAAAAAAATGCCCAATATATATAATATATATTGGGCATTTTAAAAATTTGAATTTAATAATACTACTCTGCGTCATTCAAATCTAAGTTACGATCTATTTGCCAAATCAAGAAACAACCAAGCCCCATTAGTGCAAACATCGCAATACCAACTTTTAGCACAGGATTAACTGGAAATAGGTTTAACAATAACCCACCGAAAATACCAACTGAAAACATCAATGAGCCTTGTAGTGCACTTGCCATACCAGCACGGCTTTTTTGGAACGCGAGCGCAATAGCAGAAGCATTTGGCTGGGTTAGACCTAAGCCTGCTATACAGAAGAAAATACAGGCGAGTACCAATGGCAACCAAGCATCAGTACCCAAAAATAGACCTATTATAAATAGCACGCCTGCAGAAATAACCTGCATCATCGCACCAAAGCGCAAAATACTCAAAATGCGAAAGCGATTGGTCAACCACTGGTTCAATTGGGTTAAACCAACAAATCCCGCGGCATTCATGCCAAACAGCCAACCGAAATGCGTCGCTGACACGCCATAAGTATCCATAATCAATTCAGAGGCCGAGCTAATATAAACAAACATCGCTCCCATCAAAAGACCACCGCCAATCGCAGGATAATTGAATGTCGGATCTTTTAATAAGTCCCAGTACTGGCTAAGCACCTCTTTTGCAGGACGCACATTACGGTTTTCTTCGGTCAACGTTTCAAAGAAGAAAAATTTAGTCAGTAACAAATTGAGCGTACCAAAAGCAGCCAAAAACCAGAAAATAGAATGCCAGCTAAAAAACTGTAAAAATAGTGCGCCAAGCGATGGTGCTAATATTGGTGCCAATCCCATTACCAATATCATGATAGAAAATGCTTTTGCCGTTTGTTTGGCGGTCAGTCGATCACGAATCGCGGCACGAGTAACCACAGCTCCAACACATGCCCCAAGTGCTTGCATGGTTCGCCCGACAAATAACACATATTCATTATTCGTGGTTGCACAAATGATAGAGGCGATAACATATAACGTCATCCCAATATATAAAGGCTTCACTCGCCCTACACGGTCACTGAACGGCCCATAAAACAGCTGACCAAACACCAAACCCAAAAAATACGCGGGTACAGAGTTGGCCATAAAAGCAGTGGATACGCCAAAGTCATCTGCCATTGATGGTAGCGCTGGCAAATACATATCGATAGACAGTGGCCCTACCGCTACGATAAGCCCGAGCATCATAATCCATGCAACCGGTAGATCAGCAGAGTGCACTCGTTCAGAAGCAATAGGTTTATTCGATTGGGAAGGTTTTGAAGCAGACATATTGAGGCCGTTTTATATAATAATTATTTTATTATCCACACTATAGTTGTTTTCAGCTTTGACTTGATACGATGTATCAAGCACCGCTCACAAAAATAACAGTATAGTATGTAGTCACATGCGCGTTTACAGGCGGACAGTGCTATATCGCACTATCCGTTTATATTTCAATAGATAAATGACGTTAATAAAACAAATGTTAATTACTGAAAGATAAAATAAATAGCTCAGGATATGCCTAAAAACCTCAAACGGCAATCTGTTTTAGTAAAAACAAATTAACGAAACTGACGTTTGCTAAACGACGTACTGGCTTGCTTGGCTTTTCTAAGTGCCAACTTGCGGTTGCGACCAAGCATCATTTTGAGTTGCCACATTTTCTCTTTATATAGTGTTGTCGCAGGCTGATGATGCATAGCGTTAATAATGCGTTTACTCGCCAGCACTGCATCAGGTGAGCGCTCAGAAAATTCAGCAGCAAGCTGCTGTGCTTGTTCAAGTGGCTTGTCACTACAATGACTCACCAGACCTAAAGCCTGCCCTTCGTTAGCATCAATAATACGCGCGCTCATAGCCAGCTCTTTTAAGACATCTTCGCGCACGACGCCAAATGCAGATTGCGTTAAGCCCATATCAGGTACGAGTCCCCATTTAGCTTCCATGATAGAGAGCTGACAATCAGGATGACTAATACGCACATCGCAAGCGAGCGCTAGTTGCAGCCCTGCTCCAATACAGTAGCCTTCTAAGACCGCAATAACAGGTACAGGTAAATCACGCCACACCAGGCACACCCGTTGAAAGGCGCTCTGCCATGGTTTTACGAGTTCCCAAAATGCAAATGCTTTGTTTTTTGGATGGTTCAAATCACCCAAATCAATACCCGCACAAAACGTGTCTCCTGCACCGTTTAATATCACCGCTCGTATCGTTTGATCTTTTCTAATACGACCTGCCAAAGCAATCAGCTCGTTCACTACTTGGAAGCTCATGGCGTTTTTTTTGTGTGGGCGATTCAATGTGACCGTTAACATATTATCAGTGATAC
>NZ_JBQSVL010000041.1:0-26371 GCF_052376215.1 Psychrobacter sp. AOP7-B1-24 | reverse complement strand
AAATATTTTTATGTCAAATATCAATATCGTTAACGATTTACAGCAGATAGACATCTCTAATGACACTACTGCCAATGCGATAGAAGTCAGTGCTATTCCATTAGCGCTATATATTCACATTCCGTGGTGTGTAAAAAAGTGCCCTTATTGCGATTTCAACTCGCATGAGCTGCCGATAGATAGTCAGGTATCGATGTATGATGAGTATGTCGATGCATTGCTATCAGACGCGAACATGCAGCAGCCTTTAACCCAAAAAAGAGAAATTAGCTCGATATTTATCGGTGGTGGCACGCCATCGCTATTACCTATTGCCCAGTATCGGCGACTATTTTCTGGCTTGCAACGTATCTTGAAGTTTGCTGATGATATAGAAATCACCATGGAAGCCAATCCAGGCACATTAGAGCATGCGCCTTTTGCGCAATATTTAGACGTCGGTATCAACCGTTTGTCGATAGGTGTGCAAAGCTTTGCTGCTGATAAATTGGTAGCATTGGGACGTATACATAATCCTGATCAGGCGTTGTCTGCGATTCATGCTGCACGCGCTGCTGGGTTTGAGCGTGTCAATGTCGATTTGATGCATGGGTTGCCACAGCAAGCGATGGCTGAAGCATTAAACGATATTCAAATGGCACATGATGCAGGTGCAACTCATATCTCTTGGTATCAACTGACGATAGAACCTAATACCGTATTTTATCGTAGTCAGCCTATTTTGCCAGACGAAGACAATTTGGCAGATATTGAGCAAGCAGGTCAGACGCTATTGCAACAACTGGGCTATCACAATTATGAGGTGTCCGCTTGGGCAGGTGGATCTGATCAGCCGTGCCGTCACAATGTCAATTATTGGCAATTCGGTGATTATCTTGCCATTGGTGCGGGTGCTCATGGCAAAGTAACCGTTAGTCGCAGAACAACGATGAGTCATAAAGCGAATAACGCATCAGAAATGAATGAAAATGAAAGGTTAGTAGATGCTGGTATTTACCGTTTTAGCAAGTCACGGCTGCCTAAAGATTATGTGAGCTATCAGGATGTTACCGATTGCTCTAAAGCAAATGAAAATGCACCCAAAATGGTCGGTTGGAAAAAAATTGACAATAATGAGCTGGTCAGTGAGTTTATGCTAAATGCGCTGCGCTTACATGGCGGCGTTGCTTGGTCGTTATTTCAAGAGAGAACAGGACGAAAGCGTGATGACATTGCCTCATCCATAGATAAGCTGGTGGCACAAGGATTACTGACAGACAGTAGGGCGTGGTTACAGCCAACAGAATTGGGACAGCGTTATCTCAATCAGATATTAAGAGAGTTTTTATAGTGTTATAGTTTATCCGCTATAGAAATGTGACAGTGTTAAGCTTGTTTGAGTGATTTAATACATATCTACACTTGGTTGTTTTTTACCATTTTTACTTTATATATTGATAGCCTTTCAGAAAAAATCAGTGGAATATAAGCATCAATAAAAAAGGCTTACCAAATAAATGATAAGCCTTTTAAAAATCTATTATAGTCAAATCCAGATAAATCCGCTACATCGTCATCCTCGCTAACCATACTAATGTATCGCTTGCACTCGGTTTCCTTGTATCGAAATTATTTGAACTCAACTATATATTAATAATTAGATTTTATCTTGAACGTCTTGTGCGCCGCCAGTAACTGCATTACCAGCGCTTGATACGTCTTGACCCAAACCTTTAAAAGTGTTGCAACCAGTTAGTACAAACATAGCTGTCAAAGATGCGATGATTACTTTTTTCATAATAATATCCTCAAAATAAATTGTTTATAAATAATAACAGTGGTGTTAAGCATTTTGCTTAAGCCTTACTGAGGGTTTATTGAATAGAGAGATAATTATAAGTAATAACTATCTTGCTATCCGTTACAGACATCATAGTGAAAGTTAAAAACGTTGCACAGTATCAAAATGTAATTATTGGCAGTAAACTGTAACTTTCGATAACTCATTGACAATAAACATAAATAATAAGCCTTGACCACTTACGGAGTAGTTAGCATGACCATTCATATTGTATTGGTAGCACCCAAAATGCCTAGTAATACGGGTAATATTATCCGCTTGTGTGCCAATAGTGGCGCACAATTGCACTTAGTCAAGCCGTTAGGGTTTGAGCTTGATGATAAAAAACTACGCCGTGCAGGTTTGGATTATCATGAGTATGCACATCTGCAAGTACATGATGATTGGGTGGCCGCCAGACAGGCATTGCAAACTGCTGACTGTCATGTCGTTACGGCATTGACCACCAAATTGAGTAAACCATTTTACGATTATGATTTTAGTGGGCAGCAGGCAAGTGGGTCATCAGATGTGGCATTGATGCCCAATATCGCATTGGTGTTTGGCTCAGAAACGGCAGGTCTTGCAGATGATATACGAGCAGACATTGGTAGTGATAATTGGTTGAGACTACCAATGCTAGCCGATTCACGCAGTTTGAACTTGTCAAATAGCGTGGCGATATGTCTATATGAAATATGGCGTCAGCAAGGATTTGGTGGTGATGAAGGACGTAGCGTGGGTTATGAGACGTTGACGGTATACGATCCAAAATAGTGTTGCCAATGTTATCGTCATTGCGCTATACAACAATTAAAGCATAAAATGACTACAGCATAAAATGATTATAGCGTTAGCCTCGTTTGAAGCATTAAATATACGTCTACACTCGATCGCTTGGTACTACTTTTAAATTGAATCGACTATAGAGCGTGTTACAAGCAATTAGGCGGTTTTGGTAAACCTGCTAGACGATTGACATGACGGGCGACCAAACCTGTTTTGAATAGCTGCTGTAATTTTTGATTGCTAATATCGTGTTCAGGTAGCGTTTTTTGTAGCCATTTTATCAGCGGCCGTGTTGCGGGCGCATGATTAAATTTAGTAAAAAACGCTCGTACCTGCTGTAAAACCTCTAAATGCTCGGTCTCTAAATGTACGTCTAGCGTGTCAGCCAGCTGCTGTGCGATATCAGGTGTCCAGATAGTATGGTCACACAGATGACCGTCATGATCTAATTCAACACTAATTTCAATGTCATGAGGTGGTTTTGTAGGAGTAGTAGCATTATCGTTATTCATAAGGCAATAGTCACGACTTTATCAAATTGTTTGTCTTGAGTCAGGTTGACCCATTCATTATCTGTTAAGACGCCGCTTAGCTTGCTAGGCAACCTCAGTTTGTCAGTTGTATCAACAGATAGTTGTGAGATGTCATCGGCCAGTGCGTAAATACCAGCAATATCCTCAATATTGATATCGCCCAGATAGGCGTCTAGCCAGTCTATAAAAGCGACGGTCGTGCCAAGTAATACAATGCTGTCACCTGAGTGCCATGTACGTGACATCTCATCGACACTGCGTCTAAGTGTGTCTATTGTGCTGTGTAATTGATATAACGTTGCCATTTACTTTAATCCTATCTGATCAATTAAAAAGTCAGTATTTGTTCAAAATCTTGTGAGTTGACGATTTCTGGTATCAGGGTCAGTTGTGAGGCCAGGTCGGTTGGTAGCATGCCAGTGACCCAGCCACTAAAGACATCATCAGGTAACCAAGCCGCTGGCATATCATATAGCTCCAGTGATTGAATCATGCCATGCAAACGTGATTCAGATTGCATCAGTAGGCCAAAGACAGGGGCATCCAAATATAGTTGCACTTCATGACCAAAGGTCGCCAGTGTTAGGGCGAGTGCACAGCCTTCGTAACTGGCTATTTCAGTCGGTGTCTGCAACTGAATTAATAGTTTCATGATTAAATCCTAATCTGATTGGTCGCTTGACGGTTTATTATCGTCACGGTTAGGTTATCTAAGAGGTTTGTCTCAAAACGGTGTTCTGTTAAAACTGTATCAGACGACAGTTATCTTGCATCATCATAGCAAGCTCACTCAATCCGACTAGTGAAAAGCCAGTAGCAAGGTTATCACCATTGAGTTGATGGCGTGTACTGTTGTCTGTGTCACTAATACCGCGGCTAAGTGCGGTACTGACACAGACTGGCAGTGACAATTGATACTGATCCGCAAGATGTTGCCATGCTTTGGTCAAATCGACCTGATCTGCTGACTGCCATCGTAAGCGGTTGGCGGTATGGGCACCGTCGCCGTAAAAAAAGACATTTAATTTTTTATTACTATTTGTATCTTCCTGATTTGAGATGTTTTTGAGATAGGCATGAGCATAGCGTAGCGCTAGAGCGTTAAGCGGCTGACTAGGGTCAGCGGTAATCAGGAGTAAAGGAGTCGTGGTTGCCATAGGAAGTCTTATCAGTCATTAATGCTAAAGTGGTTTATGCTACCATAAAGCGTTCAAAAGCAAATAGAGTCAGTGTTATTAAAAGTGGTTTTATATTAAATACTGGCATATATTAGTATGGTTGTCCGATGCGGTAACTACCTCATAAGAAAAAACACTAATATTATGCGCTAGGTTCACGTAGTCTTATCATTCCAAGCAAGGAGTTTATTTACCTATGTTACCTGCTACGTCTTCACGTGAGATCCATGGTACAGATAGTCAGCCTACAGCAGATCAGCTGCAAGTATTGCAAACAGCTAGCGAGTTTGCATATCAGATTTGGGAGAGACGCACAGTCTCTTGCCAAACGTTTTTACGAAGTTACCCATTAGATCAGACTTTAACGCGGCAGCAGATTGACGATCTGATACAAGACTATACGTTGGATGAGAATTATCAACTTGCTGATGAAGTTAAGGTGATGAGAGGGTTACGTCATTTGCGCACCTTACTTATGATGCGTTGGATATGGCAAGATGCTTTGCAGATGATTAAACTTGAGCAATTAACTGATGAGCTCTCTGAGTTTGCAGCTGGCTGTATCTCGTTTGCTAAAGATTATACCTATCAAAACTTGATTGACCAATATGGCGAACCGACTTTTATTGATGATAAAGGTCAGGTTCAAATTGATGATATGGCTATCATGGCTATGGGTAAGCTTGGTGCTCATGAGCTGAATTTATCGAGTGACATCGATCTTATCTTTGTGCATCAGGCACTGGGTGAAACCAATGGAGATAAAGCCAAAGGCACACGTAGCATAGATAACAAGCGTTTTATGACTAGGCTTGGTCAAGGTATTATCAAGTTGTTGGATCATAACACAGCAGATGGATTCGTCTTTCGTGTTGATATGCGTCTGCGTCCATGGGGCGATGGTAGTGATTTGGCTATTCATCTGTCAGCACTACAAAAGTATTTTTGTCGACATGGACGAGCTTGGGAACGTTTTGCATGGCTAAAAGCGCGTGTGGTAGGGCAGCTAGAACAACCGTTTTATGATGAGTTGCAAGCGCTTATTAAGCCATTTGTTTTTCGCTATTATGTTGATTACAGTGCTTTTTCAGCATTGAGAGAGATGAAATCTCTCATCCAAAACCAAGTGGCACAACGTGAAGATTTGGATAATATCAAACTTGGCGCAGGTGGCATTAGGGATATTGAATTTATCGTACAAGCGTTTCAGTTGATTTATGGTGGTAGGCATTCTCAATTACAAGTGAAGTCGTGTCTAGAAGCGATGCAGGTATTATATAAGCTCAAGTATTTAGAGCTTGTAACTTATAGGCATCTACAAGCAGCTTATCGCTTTTTACGTCGACTTGAGCATGCAATTCAGGCGATTAATGATCAGCAAACACAACGCTTACCACATGATCCACATTGGCAACATAATCTGGCTATCACATTGGGTTTTGAGGATTGGAAAGCCTTGTTGCACACACTCAATCAGCATCGAAATAATGTAAATGTACCGTTTGAGAAGATGGTAATTGAACGGCAAGTACCAGATCAAGACGATGAAAGCCTTGAGCCAGAAGATCTTGATGAGCAGATTACACGCTTAAACAAAGTGCTCACACAAACAAACCGTGAGCTACTACAAAGCTTTTGGCAGTCAAAACTGGTCGGAAACTTAAGTGACGAAGCAAGAGAGCGTTTAGATGATGCATATCCTGTGATTGTCCATGCGCTATTGGCACATCAAGATCAGCAGCAATTGGCCAACACAGCGTTGCCACGTCTCATCTCCTTACTCGAAGCGATTTGTCGCCGTTCTATTTATTTAGTGATGATTGCAGAAAACCCAAATGCAACAACTGAACTCATTCCGATGCTGTCAGCGAGTCCTTGGATTGCAAAAGAGTTGGCACACTATCCTGTACTGCTAGATACTTTCTTACAGCAGCGCTACCATCATTTACCTGATAAGGCTGAGCTGCGTGATATTCTGCGTCAACAGTTATTACGTGTAGAACCTCATGATGAAGAAAAGCTGCTCAGCGTCTTACGACTGTTTAAAAAGAACCAAATATTGGCGGTGGCTGCTAGCGATATATTGGCTGAACGTCCTATTATGAAAGTATCTGATTCATTAACTTATATCGCAGCAGTGGTATTAGAGGCAGCATTAGAGCGTGCTTTTTCAGAGATTGTCAGCCGCTATGGCTATCCTATTGGCCAAGACGGCGACCCTGTGACTGAAGCCAATTGTGGATTTGCTATTATTGGTTATGGTAAACTTGGCGGGTTAGAGCTGTCCTATTCTTCAGACTTGGATTTGGTGTTTTTACATAAAATTAAAGAACAAGGCATGACCACAGGTGAAAAGTCTGTAAGCGGTATGAAGTTCGCTGCGCGCTTGGTACAAAAATTGATGAACTACCTCAATACGCAAACTCGAGATGGTCGTGTTTATGAGATTGATATGCGTCTGCGCCCTTCAGGTAATGCAGGCATGATGGTTGTGTCTTGTAATGCTTTTGAGACGTATCAGATGGATAAAGCCTGGTCGTGGGAACATCAGGCATTGGTGCGGGCGCGGGGAGTTTGTGGAGATAAAAGAGTCATGGCGCGCTTCTATGACATTCGACGAAATGTGCTGGCATTACCGCGTACGCTAGAGCAAGTGCGTAGTGAAGTCACCAGTATGCGTATTAAAATGCAAAAGCATCTAGGCACCAGCCAGTGGAAACAGCACGCTGGTAAATTCCATCTGAAACAAGATGCTGGCGGCATCATTGATATTGAGTTTTTGGCACAGTTTGCCGTATTGGCCTACTCACATGAGTACCCAAGCTTGACCAAATGGAGCGACAACGTTCGGATTTTTGAAGAGGTTGCATTACTAGGAATTTGGGAAGCGCAAGTTTGCCAAGACTTGACCGATGCTTATCTCAGAATACGCGCGGCCACCCATCAGTTGGCACTATCCGAGCAGTCGCTATTGGTCGATGAATCGCTATGGAAGGAAACGCGCGCACTGGTGCAAGATCAGTGGCAGCACTTGATGGGGGTGGATGATGCCGAGGATACGCCTTGAGCATTGAGACAATGTACAAACTACTTATAAAAAATTGACAATTGGTTTTCTTAAACCAATTTTCACAACCAAGATGCATTTTTTACCATAAAAATAGATGCGGTGGTGGTATCATATATGGTTGATAATCACTGTTAAACAAAACCTACTTAAAAAAGTTAGACGTCAGCGCTAGCATAAGGACTATAAAATGAATATGGCAACACAAGAAGGTAAGCTTTGGATGAATGGCACGATGATCGAGCAGCCCGATGCCAGCGTCCACGTACTGACCCATAGCCTACATTATGGCATGGCAGTATTTGAAGGGGTTCGCGCTTACCAAACTGCTGACAACCGTACAGCGATTTTTCGCCTAAAAGAGCACACTGAGCGCTTGATGGGCTCAGCGAAGATTTTTCAGATGGATGTGCCTTTTGACGCAGCGGCACTTGAGCAAGCCCAGAAAGACGTGGTCAAACAAAACAACTTGGCAGAGGCGTATATCCGTCCGCTGATTTGGGTTGGCGCAGAAAAACTTGGCCTATCATCACGTGATAACAGTATCAATGCCATGGTCGCAGCATGGCACTGGGGCGCCTATCTTGGTGAAGAAGGCATCAAAAACGGTATCCGTGTCAAAACCTCATCATTTACCCACCACATGACCAATGTGACCATGTGTAAAGCCAAAGCCTCGAGCAACTATCCTGTCTCTATCATGGCCAACCAAGAAGTCACCCGCAATGGCTATGACGAAGCCATCCTAATGGATCCACAAGGTTATGTCTGCCAAGGCGCAGGCGAAAACTTGTTTTTGGTCAAAGACGGCGTGCTACATACGCCAGATCTGGGCGGCGGCGCGCTTGACGGTATCACCCGTCGTACCATCATTCAGTTTGCTGAAGATTTGGGTATCAAAGTCGTCGAGCGCCGCATCACGCGTGACGAGTTTTACTTGGCGGATGAAATCTTTATGACTGGCACGGCTGCCGAAGTGACCCCGATTCGTGAATATGATGATCGCACTATCGGCAATGGTGGCCGCGGCGAGATCACTGAAAAATTGCAAACTCTATATTTCGACGTGGTACACGGCCGTAATGAGCAGTATATGGACTGGTTGAGCTTTATTGATTGATTGTTAATTTAATATCTCTAAGTGATAAAGCTAAGGTTATTTGGAGTCTTAGCTTTATTTAGGCGAGTATATTATTTAATCACTTCCACCACTTAAACCTTTTTTTCAGGCTTTTATTAGAGTAGGGGCTAGGATAATTATTTGTCATTCCAAGATTAATCTCATAGTACTTCCACATTTTCTGAGTATCATATAAGTCATATTCAATGAGTGTTTCATAAAGTAAGTGCTGGAAGAAGCTATCATTAATGAAAGGTATGGTTAAAGTAGTAGAGAAATAAGATAACTTATGATATAAAGACTCTATTGCCTGATTATCGATAAAAGTAACATTGTTATATAACTCGATATAGTTATTCCAATTCTCTACAGATAGCTCTTTTTCTAGAAGAGAGTATATATTCTCAGTATCTTGAGAGGAGTGAGTTTCAAGCTGCCTTAATATCCTTTCATTTTCTATGGGTGTTAGTCCTTTACCTGTAAAGTTATAGTTTTTTAAGTACTGGAAGTTTTCTGTAGTCACTAGCCCAATTAGCCTTCCATCTATAGATATAATGCATACGGGTTTCTTACAAGCTAGGCCTTCTATAGCAACACGCCCCATTCCAGCGACTCCAGAATATTGTGGTATAAGTCTTGCTATATCTTTAACTTCTCCTAAAAAATTAACTTTTACTTTTAAGTTCAAAGACTTTATAAGTTTTTCCAATTTGCTTTTTTCACCTCCTCCAGCAATATCTACTTCATTTATATGACATTGCTCAGCAGCTTCTAGAAACCTTAGTATAGAGGGAAATTTTTCTGGACTAATACGGTTGATAATTAACCATGCAGGCTTACAATCAGAAAATTGGTGTTGATATTTATTTAAGTTGATAAGGTTAGGGATGACAGTTTTCTTACAACTAATTGAGGGTGTAATGCTTTTAAATGTTTCAGATACAGATATGGATAAAGAAAAGCTCTTACTAGCAAGATGCTGGATTAGTATTCGTTCTACAGGGGTACGGTATATATCTAATATTCCATGAATTGTGGAGATGACAGGTATTCTACATATTTGAGCAGCCATTATTGCAGCACAAGCAAATACATCAAGCATATGAATGCTTAAGGTGTGAATATCTTCATCTTTAATTATAAAAGATATCTGATTTACTAAGTTAATGAATTCAACAGCTACAGAAGTATCACCCAAACCTAGAGTAATTGTTTTATCTATCGGAAGCAACCTACCGATTTCAGGATTGAATTTCTGTTTAGGCACTAAAACATATATTTTATAATCATTCTTTTTTAAGTAGCTAAACTCATCTATCAAACGAGTTTCAATGCCACCAATGGAGTCAAGGCGATGGTTAGCGAAAAGTATTTTTCTCTGAGTTGTCCACATATGTATCCTTAAATAGTGTATAGTATACGACAAAACTTAGTATATATGTAATAATCGTAACTATAATACATCTTTAAAGTAGCTAAATTGTAATAATTGAGGAGGATTACAGTTTATTAAAAACAAGAGAAGGGTTTGATATAGTTTGAAATTATTATGCAAAATGTATTATTAAGGTGTTGTCATAAAATGAAAGTATATGTCGTTAGTTTAAAAAATCAACTTGATAGAAGAGCTCATATTGAAAAACAGTTTCAACAGTTAGGTCTAGAGTATAATTTTTTTGATGCTGTTTCTAAAGATGACGCACTTCAAACTTATAAAAATCTATCTTTAAACTTCGTTCCCGATTCGATAACTCTTGGTGAATTAGGGTGTTTCATGAGTCATGTAAGTTTATGGCAGATGATGATAGATAAAAGATTACCATACTTAGTAGTTTTTGAGGATGATATTGTACTAAGCGCAAGAATACATGATATCTTACCAAAGTTAGACATATTAACTCAGCAATACGATGTGATTAAACTTGAAACAATGCAAACACCTACCGAGCTAGGTAGAAAGGTCGTCATTGACGACGATTTGTATATATGTTCTCTTTTAAGTGAGCACATGGGTACAGCAGCATATGTTATTTCTAACGAGTGCGCTGTGCTTATGATGAATAAATTATCATTAACCAGTATTGATAAGCCTATTGATCATTTTTTATTTAAAGATTGGCTAAAGAACTTTTCAAACCATCAGGTTTTTCCTGCTGTTGCTATACAAGATGATTTATTGCATTCCAAAGAAACTACGTTAGTAAGTAATTTAGAAAAAGAAAGAAAACAACGAATGAGAAAAAACACTTATCCTTTAACAAGGAGAAGGAAGTTTCAGCGTGAATTGGGCCGTTTATTCATACAGCTATCGCCAAGCTATTGGTTTCAGAAATATAACCTTAAATCTAGAACTAAAGGATATTGTATTATTCCTTTTGAAGGAAAGGTATGATAAATATTTTCTATATTAATTTGGATGGTAGAGTAGATCGTCAACATAATATAATAGAACAGATGTTTGATTTAGGTTTAGTGGCACAGAGATTACCCGCTTCTGTTGGCAAAGATCTAACCATACAAGAAAAGTCTTTTGTTGAATATGACAAGTTTCTATGTTTAATGAAGCGTCCAATTACTGATGGCGAGATTGGGTGTGCTCTATCACATCGTAGAATTTGGCAATATATTTTAGACAACGATCTAGATTATGCATTGATTATGGAAGATGATGTAATTATTGATAAAAGATTGGTTAATGTTATTAGAGATGAACAAAATTATCAGTCTTTTGATTTTATCAATCTCTCAACTACGACTCCGTATTCATATGATAATCAAGTAGCACGCAGTTTTATAAATCAAGGTATTAATACTCGCCCCCAATGCTCAAAACTTTTAAATAAATGGAAGATGTTAGAGTGGCGTAACAAGTGGAGAATATACAAACTAAAGCCAATATCTAATGAACTGGTAATATGTGAGTGTGATCCAGCACCAGCTCTAGGCAGTGGCTATATAATTTCAAAAAAAGCTGCATTTGAATTTTTACAAACGAGTAATCACTTGTTCTATCCTATTGATTATGTGTGGAGGTTTGCTACTGGTGAGCTTAAGCAGGGTTTTATGTCAATACCGCTGATTGTTCAAACACAGGTTGATAGTGATATCTTTGGTAGAGAGAAAGAGTCTAGGCTAGGCGTTAGGCAACGCGCTCATAGATTTTTTTTAAAACGTGCTAGACGTCACAGAATACGAGATGTCAAAAAAATGTATGGATAAGAAGTTAATGATTTTTAATAATGATAAAAATATTATATTAACTATCTTTAGCCTACAAGGCGGAGGAGCTGAACGCTTTGTATTGACGCTTGCTGAAGGTTTTAAGAAGCTGGGCTATAAACCTCATATTGTTTGCTTTAAAAATCAAGTTGACTATGAAGTATCAGATATTCATTTGCATTTTTTATCTTATCAGTCTTATCGATGGATGCCTAAGTATATCCGAAATAAGGTGTTTGCTCGAGTGTTCGATAAATATGTAAAAAACAATATTACTGATACACCTGCACTTTTGATATCTAATTTATGGCAGGTGGATCAGGTCCTAGCATATAGTAAGTTGCCTAATAAGTTGTTTGTAATACATAACACCTTATCTAAGGAAAAGAGTATCCATACCTATTTAACGAATGAAGCGCTACAAAACGTATATTCAAATCAGAACATTGTAGCAGTTAGTCAAGGTGTGAAGCAGGACTTCGAAGGTATAGTCAAACAGATAAGCTCACTTACAGCTATTCATAATCCAATTGATAGAGAGTTTATTTTAAAATCTGCTAAGCAGTTGGATATACTACACAAATTAATCACTCAGTATCCATTACTCAAGCAGGGTTATCTCATTCATGTCGGAAAGTTTAAGGCTCAAAAAAATCATATGGACTTGATAAAGGCTTATGCGAGGAGTCATCAGAGAAAACCATTGCTACTGGTAGGGCAGGGAGAGCTTAAACAAGAATGTGAAAACCTCTGCAGTGAGCTAGGTGTCACAGATAAGGTTATATTTTGTGGGTTTGAGCCGAACCCTTATCCTTTGATAGTTAATGCTGATGCGATGGTGCTTTCTTCAATTTATGAAGGGTTTGGCATTGTAATAGCGGAAGCTTTGGCTTTAGGTGTGCCAGTTATAAGTACAGACTGTGAATCTGGACCAAGAGAGCTTCTTCCTGAGAGTAACCTAGTGAAGGTAGGTGATATAGAGAGTTTATCTGCTAAATTGAATGAGATTAGTGAAAGTCCTGAAAGCTTTAGTAGTAGCTTTGACGTAGGTTTGCTACCTGATAGTGTTGCTCAAAAATATCTTCAGACTTTAGAATCCTAATGAAAAAAGAGTCAATTAATTTTTAAGTAAATAAGATAAGTAGGCAAACTCATCTTCATTTGGTCTTATTTCAATATAATTAGATTGACTAGAGTGGCGAGCTTGAATCAGCCCCATATCTACCTGAGCAGCTAAGCGCTTAGATTTAAATGTTAGCTTATCTGATAGGCTATTTGCCGTAGGTTTAGAATGGATGACTGTAGAAATATTGCTTTTGGCAACAGACGGTTGTTCAAGGTTGGACATCTTGTAATGACTTGCCATATCCATTTGAATAGCCAAAGCAGGAATAGATTGTAACTTTTTTAGAGTCTTAGTATGGCACAGAAGAGCATCAGCTAGTCCCGCACCCTTCTTGTCTACTTGATTAATCAGCTTCTTTGCTCCTGCTGGGGTTAGAAGATAAGCTGCTGCTCCTGTTTTATCTAGAAATAGAGTGTGCAGGCTAAAATGTTCTGAGTCTAAGACACTTTGTTTAGTAACAAGCTTCTTTCTGCCTCTAGTTTCGAAAGTAATATGATCATAATCAAGAGACTGATTGTTTTCTAAGACTGCTAAGGCTTCAGGAAGGTGCTCAGACAGTAAGACATCGTCTTCTAAAACCAAAAACGCTTGCCCGCTATTAGCGATATGTTTCCAAACACGGTAATGGCTTAAAAAACAAGCCACTTCGGTACGTCTCAGTTTCCGTTGCCAGTCATTAGCCCACTTTTCATACGTAGCATCTGTTAAGTCATCTACAGATGTTGCTGCGTGACGATGATAGTTGATCTTAAGATGGCTTAATTGTTTTTCCTGAAAGCACCAGCGTTTTACTGCGCTATTTAAGTTAATGACTAACGCTGTTATATTTGATTGATTTGACATTGATTTTATTCCGTCCACCAAGCAGTTTTATCCCGAGTATGCAAAGCACGAAATCGGGAGTACACGGTGTTAGCATCTGGGTGCTGAGCACTTTCAAAAACTTTAAGAACAATGCCGCCAAGTACATGAGCGTTACATAACTTATCTAAGCGCCAGCGCATATTACGTAATGTATCATCAGTACCCACTGCAAATCCTGAAACACCATCAAACAATGCTAATCTTTCAGCTTCTAAAGAATTTTTGCGCTCTAATTTCGGTAAAGCTTTCTCTGATGCGGTTAAAAACAGCTCACTTTCTTGTAGCTTAATCGTATTCACCATGATAACAGCATTCATCAATAAAGATATTAAGTAGTCATCATCAGAGTGATCTATGAAGGTATCACAAGCTGAAATTAACCATCGGGTATTGAGGTTGTTGATCAAAAACTCATGGTTTTGATACCAAAGCTGCTCGAAGATGTTGAAGTTGTTTTTTGTTTGAAAGTCACGGCGTATTAGTACAATTAAACTGGCATGGTAGTACTCAAGCTCTGTACGACCCACAAATTCATGTCTCAAATTATCAATATGAGATTGTAGGTTTTTGTCAGAACCATGAGTGTATGTGCTTGTATCACCCTCAATGATCTGTGAGCTCATGGTTTCCCAATCCACTTGTTGTAATTGATTTGCTACTTTTGCTGCACCAAGTCTTTTACGATGCTGATTCAAAGAAAGTAGGTTAGCCAATTTAGATTTAGGTTGTTTCATTATTACTAATATTCCTTCAGCGTTGGGATTATTTTCAGATGGCGATACCATTTCCTACAATCTACAGAAGGCAATGTGGCCAGCCAAAAGAGTGCTAAATGAGGCATAAACGATAGTCAGTGTTTAATTTTTCTAGGTTTGTAATACAGCAGCTAATCGCTTTCGAACAAGTCACGTGTAAATACTTTATCTGATACATCCTGAATATAAGTGGATAAGCGATTGGCTACAATAATATCACTCATAGCTTTGAATGCGTTTAAATCCGTAATGACTTTTGAATTAAAGAAGTTATCTTCTTGTAAAACTGGTTCATAAACGACCACTGTGATCCCTTTCGCTTTGATACGCTTCATAACGCCTTGGATAGCAGATGCTCTGAAGTTATCTGAGCCACTCTTCATCACCAGTCTATAAATCCCCACGGTCTTTGGTTGTTTTTTGATTATTGCGTCGGCGATAAAGTCTTTACGAGTGCTATTAGAATCAACGATGGCTCTAATAAGGTTGCTAGGGACTTCGTTATAGTTGGCAAGGAGCTGTTTGGTATCTTTAGGTAGGCAGTAGCCACCATAGCCAAATGATGGGTTGTTGTAGTGATCACCGATACGGGGGTCTAGGCCTACGCCTTTGATAATTTGTTTGGTATCTAAGCCGAAGGTCTGCGCGTAGGTATCTAGCTCATTAAAATAAGCAACACGCATGGCTAAGTAAGTGTTAGAAAACAACTTAATGGCTTCAGCTTCAGTCGAGTCGGTAAATAGCAGGGGTGCATCTTTTTTAATAGCACCTTCTAAGAGTAAGTTTGCAAATATTTCGGCACGCTCAGACTGTTCGCCAACGATGATTCTTGATGGGTAAAGATTGTCATAGAGTGCCTTGCCTTCACGTAAAAACTCAGGAGAAAAGATAATATTTTGGCTGGAAAACCTTTCTCTTATACCGTTAGTATAACCAACGGGAACGGTGGACTTTATGATGATAGTAGCTTTATGGTTTACTGATAGCGCTTGTTCAATGACAGCCTCTACAGTTGAAGTGTTAAAGTAGTTGGTCTTTATATCGTAGTCTGTTGGCGTTGCAATAATGATGAAGTCTGCATCTTTATAGGCAGATTGTGCATCAGTTGTTGCAGAAAAATTCAGGTCTTTAGATGATAAAAAATCTGCAATATAATTATCTTCGATAGGTGACTGCTTCGAGTTCAGTAGTTCGATTCTTTCAGAAATGATATCAACCGCAATGACTTCATTATGCTGGGCCAGTAACAACGCATTTGATAAACCAACATAACCGGTGCCTACAACTGCTATTTTCATGATTAATCCAAGTAATTGTTGAATTAGGGCGTGTCTTCAATTCAATCGATAGTCATCTAAATGGGTTAAAAATGGCTAAATTTTGCTAAACGGCGTCAAATAGCTGACTAATATATCGATATTATCTGCGCTATTTTCCTTGTTTGACTGCTGTTTATCTCATTTTTATCACCATTTTTAAAATGAAGACACGCCCTAGTGTTTGATGAAGACTGATGATTGTTTACGAAGTAGTTATGATAGTAAGGTAAAGGTGGTGTTTAGATAGGCTTCATTGCTGTTTGAAAAGCATATCGCAATTAAGTCTTAGTATAGCTAATTTGTATTAGGGCGTGTTTGATTATTCACAAATAGGCACTGCTGATTGCTGCTAGGTTATGAAATCTGTGTTCCAAACAAAGAGTAAGTCGAAGGTAATGTGAATACCTTAGCAACACGCCTTAGTTTATATTTGGAAAATTATTCAGTATTGCTTGTTGTGGCAGCTATGCTATAGACTTTTTACTTACTGCCAATGAGTTTTTAACCATGGACTTGGTTTAACATGACGATACCACTTGCCGCCGCTACCATTGATGGCATCTGGCGGGTTAATCTCACCATGAAATATTACTATCTTTGCACCATCAGGCAGTGTAGGTGCACGCACAAAGTTAAAAGGAATAGGCGCAATACATTGGTATTTGAAGCTGACGCACCAAGTTTTATCCCAATATTCTAGGTGATGATGTTCGCGTAAATAGTTGGACAAATAGGCCTGTTCGTGGCGTACTTGCTGACGAATAGTGTCAAAGTTGCGCTCGAAGTTTGCCAATAAGTCAGGATACGTGCCCGTACCAATGTTAAAGCGATAGACTGAACTATTGCCAATCATGCGCCATGGTTTTTTCCAGTCACGGATGATGACGACGCTGTCTTCATGCTCGGCTTGGTAAGTGAAAAAGGCATCGATATTATCGACGATAACGATGTCGATATCTAAAAACAGTGCTACGCCTTTGAGATCGTACAGTTCAGGCTTGAACGTTGTAAGCTTTTTCCAACCGCGTTCAGGACCTGCTGGCAGATCCATTTCTGGGATAGGGTGGCACATGATAGCAGGGTCAATACCCGTACTATCATCTGTGAGACAGACCATTTGAAAGTCTAAGGTAAGATGGCGGCTGACCATATTGTACAAGCGGTTGACGTACTCAGGGCCGTATTTATCACCCCATTTCATACAGATGACATAACGTTGCGCAGTAGTACTGGACTCTGCTGCCGTGAGGTCGGTTGATGAGATGTTCGTTAGGTCAGTTGCCATAATGCACTCATATTGATATCGATAAAAAGTTAATAAAGCTAAAAGCCACAAAAGTTAGCCAATATTAGCATGGATGTTATTCACAATCTCTCTAAACGCTTAACTGACTGTATGGTTATTGCTTATGTTGACTTTTATCAGCATGGACAGTTTGATTGTTTTTATGAATAAAATTGGCTAGCGCTTCTTGGTCAGCAGTATAAGGATTGCCCAGTGTGGGAATATGTTTGAAACGTCGATAGCCCCACATATAATGACTGCACTTGTCTTCAATCATATGTTGCATGGCTAAATTAAGTGCCTGAGCAGATGTTTCTGTATTGCGGTCATAAAGTGCTGGATTATCAAGCCGATAGCAATAAATATCAAAGCCACGCCCGTCGTCACGACGGATACAAGATAAGCCTACCAATGCACATTTGGTTTTACTGGCCAATTTGGAGGCGAGCGTACTGGTTAATGTCTCCACTCCAAAAAAAGGCACAACCACACCGCCAGATGGATCTGGAACATGGTCAGGCAATATGATACTAAAGCCACCTTGTTTAAGGGTTTTAAAGATAGCTTTGACACCGCTGCCATCAGTAGGGACCAAAGTTGCATTAAGCCGTGAACGACCTTGCAGCACAAAGTCATCAGTGAGACTGCCTTTGACGGGTTTATACATGATGGTCGGCGAACCAAACTGGTTGAGCCATGCATTCATCATCTCCCACGTACCAAGGTGCGGTACGATGGCCAACATGCCGTTAGGATTAGCCAGTCCTTCTAATAAAATCTCTTTATTATGGACATCACGAATCTGAGAAATACTCCACTCAGGTGACATTGCCCAGCTTTTGATTGACTCAATACTGGTTAAACATTGATGATAAATAATCTCTTTGGTTAACGCTTGTTTTTGTGCAGTGGACAATTTAGGAGCAATCATCGCCATGTTGGTACTAACCGTACGCATGATGCTGAGACTGGGTATCTTTATAATTATCCACGCAGCAAAACGTGCCAATATCTGTAATACAGACAGTGGCACGAATTTGAAAATATGATACGGATTCATGACCATTCACACGGTGATGAATCACGTAACCAGTCAGAAAAGTAGCTAACCATTATCTTGACTGTTTATTGTGCAGATTGATTGGTGTCAGCCTGTGCTTTTTCGCGCACACGGATACCAAGATCACGCAGTTGTCTGCTATCGACGCCAGCAGGTGCTTGAGTCAGTGGGCAATCAGCGGTTTTGGTTTTAGGGAAGGCAATCACGTCACGGATAGAGTTTGCCCCTACCATCAACATAATCAAGCGATCTAAACCAAACGCCAAACCACCATGCGGTGGTGCACCGAATTTCAATGCATCAAGTAAGAAACCAAATTTGTCTTCAGCCTCTTGCTCGCCGATACCCAAAGCTTCAAGTACGGCTTGCTGCATATCAAAGGTGTTGATACGTAAGCTACCGCCACCAATTTCTGTACCGTTCAACACCATATCATAAGCAATAGATAGGGCTGATTCTGGGTTGTGTTTTAATTCATCAACTGAGCCTTTAGGCTTAGTGAATGGATGATGCATTGATGTCCAGTTGCCATCATCAGTTTGCTCAAACATTGGGAAGTCGGTTACCCAAAGTGGTGCCCACTCACAAGTTGTCATGTCAAGGTCGAGACCGATTTTTTGACGTAGTGCGCCGATTGCATCGTTTACGACACTGGCTTTATCTGCACCAAAGAAGATGATATCACCATCTTCTGAACCAGTACGTTCGATTAGGCTTGCCAATACTTCATCAGTCATGTTTTTGATGATTGGAGACTGTAGGCCAGACTCTTTATCTACGCCGTTGTTGATTTTGCTGGCATCATTGACTTTGATATAAGCCAAGCCACGTGCGCCATAGATACCAACGAACTTGGTATAAGCATCGATTTGTTTGCGGCTTAATGAAGCGCCACCAGGAATACGCAGGGCAGCCACACGACCTTTAGGATCGTTAGCAGGACCAGCGAATACTTTAAAATCAACGTCTTTCATCAAATCGGCAATGTCGATGAGTTTTAAAGGAATACGCAAGTCAGGCTTGTCTGAGGCGTAGTCACGCATTGCTTCAGCGTAAGTCATGCGGGGAAACTGCTCGAACTCAACGTCCATCATGGTCTTGAACAAA
Organism: Psychrobacter sp. AOP7-B1-24; assembly: GCF_052376215.1. Classification (NCBI taxonomy): domain Bacteria; kingdom Pseudomonadati; phylum Pseudomonadota; class Gammaproteobacteria; order Moraxellales; family Moraxellaceae; genus Psychrobacter; species Psychrobacter sp. AOP7-B1-24. The sequence continues at coordinate 7,130 of NZ_JBQSVL010000041.1, read as the reverse complement.
TGCTTGATTAGACCTTCGTTGATGTTCATGATTTCTTCTTCATTTAAGAAAGAAGTCTCAATATCCACCTGTGTAAATTCAGGCTGACGATCAGCACGTAAATCCTCATCACGGAAACACTTAGCGATTTGATAGTAACGGTCAAACCCTGACACCATTAGCAACTGTTTAAATAGCTGTGGCGATTGTGGTAGAGCAAAAAAGTTACCTGGACGGGTACGTGATGGTACTAGATAATCACGCGCACCTTCTGGTGTGGCACGAGTCAAGATAGGGGTTTCAACATCCAAGAAGCCATGGTCATCTAAATAACGACGAATCGCTGATGTGGCTTTCGCACGGAATACCATACGTTCTTGCATTTGTGGACGACGCATATCCAGATAGCGATATTTTAGACATAAGTCCTCTGATACCGTGGCTTTGTCATCATTTAATGGGAATGGTGGGGTTTCAGACTTGGCAAGTACCTCGATCTCTTTACCTAATAGCTCAATTTGACCACTGGTCATATTGGCGTTCTCTGTACCTTCGTAACGACGACGTACGCGACCAGTAATTTTTAGTACGTATTCTGGGCGTACTGCATCAGCAGTAGCAAACGCTTCTGGGGTATCAGGATCAACAACGACCTGCAAGATACCAGCACGGTCACGCATGTCTAAGAAAATCACGCCACCGTGATCGCGACGACGATGTACCCAGCCTACGACACTAATGGTTTGATCAATCAAGCTTTCGGTTACAGCTCCGCAATATTCGTCTCGGTATTCGCTATGCGTCATAATATAGTTATCCAGTTGTCAGCCCAATTCGAAATACAATAATGCAGCCATCGCTGTGCGATTCGAGCTATCCGCTAAAAAACGCACAAACAACGCGATTACGACAAATGGTCATCACGTTGGCTGCAGAAAATTTGGTTTAAACGCATATTATGCCTAATCTGCCTTTGTTATACAACCTGCTGAGGTCAATCAAATAACGGTAATACTTCAGCGCTACATGTATTGATACCAGAACATTTACATCTGGTTAAATATTGTCATATTGCTTGAAAATATAGCCCACTATGCACATATCAAGCTAACTTATAAAATTTATTAAAATGGTTTCAATTACTTAAGGAATACTGCTCATGCTTTTTCATCCCGCAAAAAACCCTATCGAACTACGAGTTATACATTTAAATAAAAGCCAAGAGCAACGCCGTGAGCATTTAATGGAAGCAACTCAAGGCAAAGCGGCACTCAAACAATTCAAAAAGACCATGGCCAAAAAAGCCAAACAGGCATTAAAAGTAAAAACCAAACATAAGAAAAAAAATGCGGATGACAAGGCACAAGTTTTTGTCCTAGATTTTGATGGTGATATCAAAGCAACAGCAGTCAAGCATTTACGTGAAGAAATCAGCACGCTGATCAGCACTGCAAACAAAGGCGACGAGGTCATCGTTCGTCTTGAGTCAGGTGGCGGGATGGTTCATGGTTATGGTTTGGCCGCAGCGCAATTGGTTCGTCTAAAAGACGCGGGCCTAAAACTAACAGTATGTGTCGATAAAGTGGCTGCCAGTGGTGGTTATATGATGGCTTGTGTGGCGGATAATGTGATTGCTGCGCCATTTGCCATTATCGGTTCAATCGGCGTGGTGTCACAGCTACCGAACTTTCATAAATGGCTAAAAAACCATGATGTGGATTATGAGATGTTTACGGCTGGTGACTATAAGCGCACGGTTACTATGTTTGGTGAAAACGATGCCGAAGACCGCACTAAATATCAAGAAGAGCTAGAGCAGACGCATGAATTGTTCAAACACTTTGTCAATACCTATCGTCCAGCATTGGATGTTGCCAAAGTGGCTACTGGCGAGCACTGGTATGGCGAAGATGCACTGACACTTAACTTAATCGATAGTCTACAAACGTCAGATAGCTATATTTTAGAACGTATGGAAAATAGTGAGGTATATGCATTGCACTCGCGTCAAAAACCAACATTGGCTGAAAAGCTCGGGTTGGCTCAAGCAGCAGAAGCGACAGTAAGTACGGTGGTCGACAAACTACCAGATGCCTTGGCTCGTTTTGACCTGAACAGTCGTTTGAATATTCTCAAATAGCAGCAAAATCTAAGCATTGTTTGTGTTTTGTAAAAGGCGTGTCCTAGCGGGTCGCGCCTTTTTGCTGTTTATTCACAAATGCTGTGTTATAAATGAGACACACGGAAACAGTATACGTGCGTACACTATAGTTATTCTACTATAAAAGTATTGTGGTGTTAACCTCGCTTTGGGTATTAAACATACTTCTACACTAGGTTGGCTTGTGCTACTTTTAGGTTGAACTGACTATAAGGCTCTGATGGAGTTTTTTATTAACACTTGATTCAAATGATAAATAAGGAAAAGGAAGTCACTTATGTCAAATAATACATTGATGTTTACCGCAACAGAACATGGGCAAACCATGCATGCCAAAGTCAAAGCATTTATCGAAACCCATATTGAGCCAATAGAAGCGCAGTTTTGGACAGATTGTCACAAAAAAAATCCTGATGGTGATTGGCAGAACTGGGAATGGCCAGAAGCCTATGAAAACCTGCGCAAGCAAGCGCGTGAAGCTGGTTTGTGGAATTTGTTCTTGCCTGATGACACATTAGGTGCAGGGCTTTCTGTCACTGATTATGCACCAATTGCAGAATTGACAGGCCGCAGTTTATTAGCACCTCATGTATTCAACTGTAATGCCCCTGATAGCGGCAATATGGAGTTGTTGTGGCGTTATGGCTCACCAGAGCAACAAGACAAGTGGTTGACGCCAATATTAGAAGGTAAGACGCGATCTGTCTTTTGTATGACTGAACCCGAGGTGGCATCGAGTGATGCCACTAATATGCAAGCGACGGCTGTAGTTGATGCTGATGAGATAATTATCAATGGTAGCAAATGGTGGTCATCTGGTTTGGGCGACCCTGCTGTTGATATTTTGATTGTGATGGCTTATACCCCTGATGAAAACAAAGACCGTCATCATCAGCATTCGATGGTATTGGTACCAGTTAAAACGGCTGGCGTACATATTGAGCGTATGCTTAAAGTATTCGGTGATTATGATGCACCGCACGGGCATGGTGAAGTGAGCTTTAAAGATGTACGTGTGCCAGTCAGCCACTTTATTGGTGGACCAGGGATGGGCTTTGAGATTGCGCAAGGTCGTCTAGGGCCAGGTCGTATTCATCATTGCATGCGCTGTATTGGTGCTGCTGAAAAATCTTTAGAGCTTGCGGTAAAACGTGGTATGTCTCGTACTGCTTTTGGTAAGCCAATACTAGAGTTGGGCGGAAACTTTGAGCGCATTGCTGAAGCTCGTATCAAAATTGACCAAGCTCGTTTGCTGACTTTGTATGCTGCACAGAAGATGGATGCACAAGGAACAAAAGCGGCACTCACAGAAATATCTGCGATCAAAGTAGTGGCGCCGACTGTACTACAAGAAGTCGTCGATATGGCGATTCAGGTTCATGGTGGCATGGGTGTGTGTCAAGATACAATGTTGCCAGGCTTCTATGCTCAAGCAAGGGTGTTGCGCTTGGCTGATGGCCCTGATGAAGTTCATAAAACCATGATTGCAAAATTAGAGCTGAAGAGCCAAGGGTTTAGTCGTAAAAATAAATAATAATAGTGATTAATAATCACAGATAGTAGGGCGTGTCATCATTTATAGTGTGCGATTGCATTGATAACACTGGTAACTGGGTGACATGCTCTAGCTTGAGTATGGATATAGTGAATTTACTATAATTTGGATACAATGGGATGACGATAATACTAGAGATAGTAGGTTAAAACCGTATCTGATTTATATGTAAGTGATTATCATTAAATATAGATAAGGAATGTCTTATGGCGACTAATAGCAGTCCCACAAATAATAGTGCCACGAATGATGCTGCTACGACTGACAGCATTGCAAAAAACACAAAGGTTTTGGACATCGGTGGCGCGGTTCGTGATGGTGAGTCTCTAGATGTACAGGCAGTCAGTAGCTGGTTACGCGCACAGGGTGTGAATATTCAAGGTGAACCTGAGGTTACTCAGTTTTCCGGAGGCGCATCCAATTGGACATATCGTCTGAAGTATGACAACCAAGATTTGATATTACGTCGTCCCCCAAAGGGAACCAAAGCCAAATCTGCTCATGATATGGTGCGTGAATACACAGTTCAAGCCGCATTGAAGGATGCATATCCCTATGTGCCAGAAATGATTGCGTTGTGTCAAGATGAGTCGGTTATTGGTGATGATTTCTATGTGATGGAGCGTGTTGAAGGCATCATCCCACGTGCCAATTTACCCAAAGATATCAATCTTAATCCAGCCCAAATCCGTGAGTTATGTACCAATGTTATTGATGCTTTAATAGAGCTACATCAAGTTGATTATAGCAATCATCCTAACTTAGTAGCGTTAGGACGTGGTGATGGCTACTGCGCACGACAAGTTGGTGGCTGGAACAAACGTTATGCTAAAGCTAAAACGCCTAATGTTCCTAGCTTTGGCCTAGTTGGCCAATGGCTCACTGGTCATACACCAGCAGATATCAAGACCTGCGTGATTCATAACGATTGGCGCTTTGACAATGTTATTTTAGATGCAGAAGATCCCACACGAGTGATCGGAGTGCTTGATTGGGAGATGGCAACGCTAGGTGATCCGCTAATGGAATTGGGCAGTGCCCTTGCTTATTGGATAGAGGCTGATGATGATGCAGTGATGCAGCAGTCACGTCGTCAACCGACACATTTAGACGGTATGATGACCCGCAATGAAGTAGTGGACTATTACCTGACAAAAACAGGTCTGCAAGTCTCTAATTGGACGTTTTATGAGGTATTTGGCTTATTTCGTTTGGCTGGTATTATTCAGCAGATTTATTATCGTTTTTATAACAAACAAACCTCAAACCCAGTTTTTGAGAGTATGTGGATAGTGGTTCACATGTTGCATGCTAAATCTTTAAAGCTCATTGCGGCATTTGAAGGTGATGCATCATTTACCGCATATTTAACAGCACATTCGTCAGATATTAAGATAGATGCCGAAAGTATGGAGCAGTTGCCGAGTGAGGTGCAAGCGCTGGTAAAGAGTACATTACCGAAAGGCTATGCTGACGCTATGTATGCTTAGCTTACCTACAATATTACGAGGTATTTGTAGCCATTATGTTCATGGTTACAGCTACAAAGTGTTTTTTTCGTATCAAAAAGCGCATAGCTGCAGCTACATATATAAAGCACCTTATAGAAAGGCATAGAAAACAGGCAATATTAATATGACAACCATCCTTTTAGCACGTCACGGCCAGGCATCATTTGGACAAGAGAATTACGATCAGCTCTCAGAGTTAGGTATCACACAAGCAAAAATGCTGGGTCAGCACTATGCGGCCACACAACGCCGTATCGATGCCATATTTACAGGGAGTCTGGTGAGACAGCAGGATTCTGCTCAGCATTTTTTGGCCAGTTATCAGTCATCTATGACTATTAAAAATAGTCGCAACACGTCTACGAGCATGCGTGAGCCTGATAGTTATATTTTACCGCAGTTTGATGAATTCAATCATAAAGACGTGTTTGTCAAATCGGATCCTGCGTTTATTAATAAAGGCGCGATTGCAGCTGAGATTGCTAAAGCAGAGGTGCCAGCGACCCGTTTAGCTGAGTTGTTTGATCAGGCGATGCAGCGTTGGCATGGTGGTGACAACGATCAGGATTATCTAGAAAGTTGGCCGCAGTTTAATCACCGCGCTCAGCAAGCACTTGAACAGGTTTGTATTCAGATAGCCAATCTTAACTTGGATGCTGATAATACGGTATTGGTTTTTACCTCAGGGGGTGTGATAGCAGCTATTACGGCACAGCTATTAAAACAAAGCAGTCAAACCGCATATCAGTTGAATAAAAATTTGGTCAATACCGGTGTCACTTCCATTACTGTCAAAAACAAAAGTACACGTTTATTGTCTCTAAACGAATACAGTCATTTATTTTCTGATGGCCAATCTTTCGTAACGTGGCGTTAAACATAGCAGCAACGACAAGGAAGTTGCTTAAGATACATAACTGCGCTTTATATGAGTAAGGTCAGCCATAGCATTGGTCGGATGCTGTTGGTTTATTTTGATAACAAACAAAATCAATCTATAAATTTAGGATATTATAGATTATCGTTTTGATCTCATGTCGATATAAAAAGGACTGTCCATGCAAAGTAGAGTGATAAATTTGCTCACCAAAAAAGCCAGACAAAATAAGAATAAGATATTTGGTGCCGTTCAGCCAACACGCTATTTACAAAAGCTAAATAAGCAGCAGGTTGGACAAGATAAAACCGTACTTATCACAGGTGCGAGTTCAGGTCTGGGGGAAGGGATGACTAGGCTCTTTGCTGCGCTTGGCTACAATCTTGCGATATGCGCGCGTCGTATAGATCGTTTGGAGGGTCTAAAATCAGAATTGGTAGCAGCATATCCTAATATTCGTATCGAGCATCGAGCCTTAGATGTCAGTGATTACAGTTCGATTTTTGAAGTGTTTGATGCCTTTACTGCTGATTTTGGTCATATTGATAAAGTTGTTGTGAATGCAGGTGTTGGCGAGAGTCGCCGTATTGGCAAAGGTCGTTTTGAAACCAACCGCCGTACCGTTGAAATAAATTTCGTATCAGCCTTAGCACAGTGTGAAGCGGCTATGAATGTTTTTCGAACACAGAATGCTGGTCATTTGGTTGTGATATCTAGTATGTCTGCGATGCGTGGCTTGCCTAAGCATCTGACGGCTTATGGTGCTGCCAAGGCGGGATTGGCTTATTTGGCAGAAGGTATTCGTGCTGATATGCTATTAACAAAGTTGCCGATTAAAGTTTCCACTATTTATCCAGGTTATATTCGTACCGAAATCAATGAAAATGCCAAGCCACTGCCGTTTGAAGTAGATGCTGAAACAGGTACCAAAGCAATCGTCGCAGCGATTGAAGCTGGCGTAGATGAAGCGTGTGTACCAAGCTTGCCTTGGTCAGTTGTCGGGCAGGCTATGAAACACTTACCATTACGGCTGGTTAATAAGATGAA
>NZ_JBQSVL010000040.1:0-27418 GCF_052376215.1 Psychrobacter sp. AOP7-B1-24 | reverse complement strand
TAATAATATAAGTATGATGACCTAAGCATTTTGATGTTTAGGTCATTTTCTAATATCTTGTATATAAGCGTGTTTATCACGGCCTATACAATATGAGTGCTGATATTAGTAGATATCATAAATAATAGGCACAAAAAAAGAGAGCAAAGGCTCTCTTTTTTACTACCGTAATTTTATCATCTGAATGATAAAGATTACTGAGCAGCGTCTTCTTCAACTACAACTTCGTCAGAAGCTTCAACAGCAGCAGTATCAGTTTCGCTAGCTACGTCCATGCTAGTAGTTTCTTCGCCGTCTACAGGAACTTCAGCGTCCATTTCGTCAGTAGCAGTTGCTTCTTGAGCTTCAGCGATGTCAGTTTCAGCAGCGTCAACAGCAGCTTCAGCATCAGGAGCCATTTCGCCTTCAGCGGCAGCTTCGTTTAGTTCTTCAGAAGCGTCTTGCACTTCTTCTTGAGCGTCAGATAAATCTTCGGCAGCGTTTTCTGTGCTGCTGTCACAGGCAGTTAGGCCCATAGTTGCAGTCATGATACCAGCTAGAGCAAGTAATTTAAGTTTCATAGTGTTTTCTCCGGAAAAATGAAATGACCAGTAGTAGTAACATAAGTTGAAATTTGAGATTTCTCAGCATCCAACAAGTCTTAGTTACAGCTACTCAGCTTGCACGCATTCTATATGTTTTCTATCTAAATGGAAATAGTCCGTACAATTAAGTAACAATAAAAATATAAGTTTAATTTTACTTCGTATATTTATTATTATCTTTAATATAATAATGTATATTGGTGGAAATAAAATTAAAGATATTAGATTGTTTTTAAACAGTTTTTCTAAAGTTTTGCGTACAGTTAACTTTGCAATAATTTACTGCATTTATCTCCATGAATATAGTAAATAAATGTAACGAGTGCAGCAATATAAGTAAAATATAGAGCTGTTGGCTATCAAACACGCTTTATAGACCTTGAATTATCAAGGTAAGTAATAATACTAGTAGTGATAGTGTATGAATAACTGTTAGGGCGTATTGAACATTAAGTAGCGTATATTGGTGAATACTTGATAGACCCTAGTGCGTATCCTCACTTTAAAAATGCAGATAATATTGAGGTATTAGCAGGCTACTTGACGCAGTTTGGCAAATATTTAGACATTTTTAGCCCATTTAATATTTATTGTTTAGGTTGAGGATACACCATAATATAAACAATATTATATATCGTATGTTTGAGGAATAAAATTATGAAATGGCAAGGTCGACGTGGTAGTTCAAACGTACGTACTAGTAGTAGTGGCGGTAAGGTAGTGGGTGGAAGTATCGGCGGTATTATTATTGCTGGTATCCTATGGTTAGTATTCGGAGTAAATCCGATGACAGCTTTACAAACGGGTCAGGTAGTCGCAGGCGGTAGTAATAATACCTCTACTGAAGCTGCAACCAGTAATGATCGAGATACGCAGTTTGTAAAAGTAGTATTGGCTGATACAGAAGAAGTTTGGCATCAGATATTTAATGAAGCAGGTAGTACTTATAAAGAACCTGCCTTAATTCTTTTTACAGGTCAGGTCAACTCAGCATGTGGTAGTGCTAGCTCTGCAACTGGTCCATTTTATTGTCCAGCGGATCAAACAGTTTACTTGGACACGTCGTTTTTTGTAGAAATGAATCAAAATTTGGGTATCACTGGTGACCAGCAAGGATCTGGTGAGCAAGATAATGCTGGCAAAGCAGGTGACTTTGCACAAGCGTATGTTATTGCACATGAGGTTGGTCATCATGTGCAGACTTTACTAGGTATCAGTCAACAAGTTAGCGAAGCCAGTCGTCAAGTGACGCAGGTAGAAGCCAATAAGCTGTCAGTACTACAGGAGTTGCAGGCAGACTGTTTCGCAGGTGTTTGGGCTCAGCGCAATCAAGAGCGTGTGCAGTTTTTGGAAGCAGGTGATATCGATGAGGCTATTAATGCAGCAAGTCAAATCGGTGATGATCGTTTAGCGAAAGCCAGTGGCGGGGCAGTCGTACCTGATAACTTTACTCATGGTACCAGTCAACAGCGTGTGCAATGGTTTACTCGTGGTTTAGAGAGCGGTAGTGTGCAAGCTTGTGATACGTTTAATGGAACGCTATAGTTATATATTGTAAAAATGCTCACAGCGTTGGCCTCATTGAAATTATGATGCATATACTACCTGATTGACTTGTTCTTTTTTCAATAGACCACGATGTAATTAAGCTATTAATCAATAAGCTCAAATAGAAAAGCCTGCAATTGATTGCAGGCTTTTCTATTTGAGTTGAACATTTATCAAGCTAAGGTTTGGTCTTGATAAGAGTGATTATCTTGCTTGATCTAGAATATAAGCACCAGCACCACCTATTGCAGCACCACCAAGTGCACCACGAGCAATATCTTCGCTATCGCCACCACTTCTAACAACAGCACCGGCTGCAGCGCCAACAGCAGCGCCTTTAGCTGTGTTGCTTAAGCCACTGTTATAGCCATTGGTTGCACAACCGCCCATGATAAGAGCAGAGCTAGTAAGGGCTGTCATTGCAATAGTTTTAGCAAGTTTCATAGTATCACCTGTTAGGTTATCAAAATAAAGAAATAAAAATATCATTAATATATATAGCAGATTTTATTCATAGTAACCCATCTAATAATATACAGGCGTAGTAAAAGCGCTAATCTTTGCAAATATCCTGTAAAGGATGTTTCTCCACTGTGTCTTTGACTTCTGTTCTTTCAAAAGCTATTCAGAGAGGCGCCTATTTATAAAATTGCAATAAAAAAGACCATGCTAAAGTGGTCTTTTTTATTTATATCAAGTGTCTAACAAACATGCAAAAGCAATATGTAGCTCATATTAGTTCTGTGATTTACGTTTCATTTGCTCAAAGAACTCGTCATTGGTTTTCGCTTCTTTTAAGCGGTCTAACAAGAACTCAGTTGCTTGTACGCCATCCATCGGCTGTAGCAACTTACGTAAAATCCAAACTTTACGCAATTTATCTTCATCAAGCAGACGCTCTTCACGACGTGTGCCAGATTTTTTGATATTAATAGCAGGGAAGACGCGTTTTTCAGCCAAGTCACGTTCAAGCGTAATTTCTTGGTTGCCTGTTCCTTTGAACTCTTCAAAGATAACGCTGTCCATTTTGCTACCCGTATCGATAAGAGCACTGGCAATAATGGTCAAGCTACCACCTTCCTCGACATTACGTGCAGCACCAAAGAAGCGTTTTGGACGTTCTAATGCATTGGCATCCAAACCACCTGTCAATACTTTTCCAGATGAAGGAATGACTGTGTTATAGGCACGGGCCAGACGAGTGATAGAGTCAAGTAAGATAACCACATCTTGTTTGTGCTCGACCAAACGCTTGGCTTTTTCGATGACCATTTCAGCCACCTGTACGTGACGTTGTGGTGGCTCATCAAACGTAGAGGCCACGACTTCGCCGCGTACCGTACGTACCATCTCGGTAACTTCCTCTGGACGCTCATCAATTAATAGTACGATGAGATAACACTCAGGGTTGTTACGAGTAATCGACTGCGCGATGGTTTGTAGCAGCATCGTTTTACCGGCTTTTGGTGGTGCAACGATAATAGAGCGCTGACCTTTACCAATGGGTGCGATAAGGTCAATGATACGACCAGTCAAATCTTCGGTCGTGCCATTACCAATCTCAAGCTTGAGCTGTTCAGTTGGAAATAGTGGTGTTAAATTCTCAAAGATAAGCTTATGACGTGAGCGATCTGGGGTATCAAAGTTGATTTCACCAACTTTTAATAGCGCAAAATAACGCTCGGAATCTTTTGGTGGTCGAATGGTACCGGCAATACTATCACCAGTTTTCAGACTAAAGCGGCGAATTTGGCTAGGACTGACATAGATATCATCAGGGCCGGCTAAATATGAGCCTTCTGACGAACGCAAAAATCCAAAACCATCCGGTAGAACCTCAAGTACGCCGTCACCATAAATGGCTTCACCGTTACGTGCATGGGTTTTTAAGATAGCAAAGATAATGTCTTGTTTACGGCTACGTGCCATATTATCAAGACCCATTTCTTTAGCAATAGCCAGTAGCTCAGAGATTGATTTTTTCTTTAATTCAGTAAGATTCATAGATAGGTCATTAGCAATTGATCAGATGAGAGATGCCATTAGCAGCACAAGTCACGACATTGATTAAAACAACGACAGTATGGCGATAGAGGGTGTGCACACAGAGTTAGGGTTTATGTAGTTTAGGTATAGCATGTTAGCTTATGTACGCGTTGCAATAATAGAATGCACGGTAATAAGAAATAAAGATAAAGAAGACTACATAAGAGTCTGCGTCAAAAACTCAATATCAGTAATTGTGTTTAGTCATTCCGTTTAGTAATGGTGTTTATAACGACGATTGTGTTTTTGTTGATAAACACGAGGAGAATAGCGATAAGACACATCGGAAAACAATTAGTTTTCTGTTGTCAGCAGACTATACGGTCTTCACAATGCCATTGTCAATAACATTTGCCAAAAAAGTCATATTATTGAGTTTTTTGCATAAAAAATAAGCAAAAAACCATTATCTAAGTTAGATAATGGCACTTTAGTCTACATTATAACTTTGCTAAAACCTTCGAATAAGGCGGGCTTATTTGAAGATTTTTTCTTTACAGATGTTTGTCTAGTACTTTGGCCAGTTCGGCTTTTGGCTGTAGTCCCATGACAGAGTCAACTTTTTCGCCATCTTTAAAGACAAATAGCGTTGGAATATTGCGAATACCAAAACGACTAGCTGCTTGTGGGTTGTTGTCTACGTCTACTTTAACGATTTTAACTTTACCTTGGTAGTCAGTCGCCAGCTCTTCTAAAATAGGAGCAATAGCTTTACAAGGACCACACCATGGTGCCCAAAAGTCTACCAATACAGGTACGTCTGATTGTAGAACGTCTTGATCAAAATCTGTATCGGTAGTATGTATAATAAGGTCTGACATAATTTTTTCTCTCTTGTTTTATAATTTCTATCACCACTCATCAACATATATATCGGTTTAATAATAAATCGGTTGGTGGTCAAAGAATTGTTTAGAAGGGGTGAAAATGTGCCATTATATTAACATGTTTGCCCTAATTTGACAGATACAGGCTGGTTAAATTGTTTAACAACTAGTATTAGCACAATAAATCGACATATAGTGATATAGGTTATGAGTTGTCAATCAGCTGCTGCAATCACTCTTACTTTTGGGTCAATATTAGTTGTTTTATGAAATATAATATGACCACCGTTTTACTTCCAAGCCCCTAATATAAGTAGTCTATTTTTATGCCTTTTACTGATGAAGAAGTTGATGCCCTTAATGCCCAAGAAAAAGCGTATCCACTTGAGTTTTTCCAATCATTTGCACAACAAGTCACTGTCTATGAAGATGACGATATTTGGGTCGTTGATAAGCCTGCGGGTTTACTAAGCGTCGATGGTAAAACGCTGAAGGTGAGTTTGCTAGCAAGACTTGAGCGTGCTAACCCTGCGGTTAAGTTGATTCATCGCCTTGATATGGACACTTCAGGCTTGCTGATTTTTGCAAAAAACGCCGCTGCACAAACCCATATTAGTAAACAGTTTATAGAACGTCTACCGCAAAAAAAATACCAAGCACGTGTCTTTGGACAGTGGGAGAGTGTGGGCGCCACTGGTAAAATATCAGTACCAGTACGCTACGAGCCAGAGACGAAACCACGCCATATCGTTGATCATGATTGGCCAAAGCATGCGTTGACTTTGTATGATGTGGTGGCTCATGAAGAATGCAATGGTCAAATGGTCACGCGAGTGATGTTAAAACCAGTCACTGGTCGCAGTCATCAATTGCGTGTCCATATGGTTCATGTCGGCCATGTAATGATTGGCGATCCTATCTACGCTGAGGGTGCTGCGCTAGAGATAGCACCAAGGCTGAACCTGCACGCACAGCACCTACGCCTAAAGCATCCAGTACTGGGTGCATGGATGGATTGGGAGAGCCCCAGTCCATTTTGAGCTCTCTGATTTTGCTTAAATTGAGCGTTTTTCAATGAAGTCCGTGACTTGTGTGCTTAATATTTGCCATAACTCTTCTTGTGCACTTTTGCTGCCCCAAGCATTGTGCGGACTAAATATCACTCGTGGGTGATTGGCAAGGGTTAACAAAGGATCGTCGGCTGCGATAGGCTCTTGTTCAAACACATCGCTGGCATAACCTTTTATTTGCTTGTTGTTCACCGCATCGGTGAGCGCCTGGCTATCGACGACACCACCGCGCGCGACGTTGACGATGAGGGGTTGCTTAGCCATTTTTGCTAAAGTATCTGCATTAATGAGATGCTGCGTTTGCGGGTTTAGTGGACAATGTAAGCTGATCACATCAGCACGTGCTAATACGTTGTCAAACGCTGTGTAATCATCATTACGTGGCTCACGTCCTTGATGCTCTGCCCACAATACCGTCATACCAAATGCACGTGCAATTTCGGTAACGCGTTTACCGATGGTACCAAGTCCGATAATACCCAGTGTCTTATCTTCTAAATCTATCAGTGGGATATCCAATAGGCAAAAATCCCCTTTTGCTTGCCACGTACCGTCAGAGACTTTTTGATGGTAATGAATACCTGCGCGCATGCCGTTTAGCATCAACATAAAAGTATGCTCAGGTACGCTTTTGACGGCATAGCCTGCGACATTATAGAGAGTGACATCGTGTGTGTTGCAAGCCTCTTGATCAACATTGTTCATGCCAGTGGCGGTGAGCTGAATAAGCTTAAGATTGGGCAGTTTGCTTATCACCGCAGCATTGACCTGTACTTTATTAGTGATAATAATATCAGCGTCTTTACAGCGTTCTATGATAATCGCATCATCTTGTGGCGTTTCATCATACGTGATGTAGTCGCTTATACCTGTTGGAGCGAGTAACTCAACGCCATCAGAAAAAGTGCCTTTATCTAAAAAAACCGCTTGCATGGTTGCTCCTTGTTAAATGATCGTTTTAAGCTCGATGGCTATTTTTAAAAGGTTGATTTAAATTTTTATTGATTATCAACTTAATGTATCACGTTGTGGGATTGTTTTTCATAGTGAGTCGTGATTTTATGATTTTGCATTTCTCCGTTATGCTTGTCTCTGTGATGCCTAGTATTGACAAAATCCTGCATGAATCTGCTCTTGAAAAGTTAACTTAACGCACTCATCTACCCGCTAACGTTATATAATGGTGAAGTCAAACTGTTGGCTTGGTTTTTGTTAAGACACTTAATACGACATTTAGCTTATGTTTCTTTAGTTTTTTGCTGCTTGGCCAATTCTCGTTGCTAGCGTTTTTCACTATTACTATTTCTTTAATTTCTTACTATCTGGGTACAAAAGACATCGCCTTATGACTATCTCTATCGCTTCATTGCACAGTACTGAATTCGCCGTTGGTCAACGTTATTTATCTGATACGGAGTCTGAGCTTGGCTTGGGTGTGGTTATCGATGTTGACGACCGATGTGTGCATATTTTATTCCCGCAAAGCGAAGAGATGCGCGTCTATGCCAAAAATTCTGCACCATTATCACGTGTGGTGTTCAAAGTCGGTGATAGTATCTATGACCAAGATGGCAAAAGTTATACGGTGAATGCTGTCGATGAAGTAATGGGTGTGCTCAAGTACGGTGTCGATGAACACGAACGCGGTATCATGGAGACTCGTCTAGCAGCCAATATTACTTTGGCGAAGCCACTTGAGCGTCTACTGGCTGGTCGAATTGAGCGCGGTGATTGGTATGAGCTGCGTCAAGATATTTTGCGTATGCAATCAGCGCTGGCAGGTCATCCGCTTAAAGGCCTGATGGGTGCACGTGTCGATATTATCGAGCATCAGCTATATATTGCGCATGAGGTTGGTAAACGTATCGCACCGCGAGTGTTGCTTGCTGACGAAGTTGGCCTTGGTAAAACCATTGAAGCAGGTATGATTATTCATCAGCAGTTACTGACAGGTAAGGCTGAGCGTGTATTAATTCTTGTGCCAGACAGTCTACAGTACCAATGGATGGTTGAGCTGCGCCGTCGCTTTAATCTAAACTTTTCTTTATTTGATTTGGTACGTACTTCGGCAATTAAAGAGCATGACCCAGAACAAAATGTTTTTGGTACTGAACAATGTATCATTGCTGGTATGGATCTATTACTCGACCATCCTGACTTGTATGATCAAGCGATGGATGCAGGGTTTGATTTATTGGTTGTCGATGAGGCGCATCACTTGCATTGGGACGAGGCGCAAGGTGGTAATGATAAATATGACTTAGTTGCAGATTTTGCTGAAGAAACGGCAGGGGTTATGTTATTGACAGCCACACCTGAACAGCTTGGCGCACAGAGCCATTTTGCTCGTCTGCGTCTCTTGGATCCAGATCGTTTCGATGATTTAGATGAGTTTATCGATGGTCAAGATGCCTTTGCTGAAACGGCAGCAGTCGCTAGTGTATTAATAGACGATAAGCCATTGAGTGAAGGGCAAATCGCTGCTTTGAGTGGTTTGCTTACTATCGATATTGATGAATTAGCAGCGATCAATGATGATGAAAAACTACGTAACTATGCGCTCAATGAATTATTAGATCGCCATGGTACAGGTCGTATCCTGTTCCGTAATACTCGTGATAGTGTCAAAGGGTTTTATGGTCGTAGCAGCCAGCCTTATCCACTACCACTACCTGAAGCATGGAAAGACAGCTACCAAACTCAAGGTAAGTTGCGTGAGCAGCTATGGGGCGAAGAAAATCAACCGGATGGTGGCTGGTTAGAAGACGATCCACGCGTTTCTTGGTTGGTCGAGATTCTACGAGGTGAGTTAAAGCATCAAAAAGTGTTGTTAATCGCTCGTAGCGGTGCAACGGTAGAGAGTTTAGAAGCGGTATTGCGTCTGCATGCAGGTATCAAGACGGCTATCTTTACTGAGCAAATGACACTGCTTGAACGTGATCAAGCAGCCGCGTTTTTTGCTGATAGCGAAGGTGCGCAGATTCTATTGTGTTCGGAGATTGGTTCAGAAGGTCGTAACTTCCAGTTTGCCAGTCAGTTGATACTATGGGATCTGCCTGCCAATCCAGACACATTAGAGCAGCGTATCGGTCGTTTAGATCGTATCGGTCAGACGCAGCAAATCATGTTGCATGTTCCTTATGTACAAGGCACAGCGCAGGAGCGTCTGTATAATTGGTACAACGATGCGCTGAATATGTTCAATCAGATATCACCAACCGCTCAAAGCGTACAAGAGCAGTATATCCAAGAGCTAAAGCCAATGCTGGAGGGTGCAAATACTGCTGAAAGTAAGGTAATCTTACAAGACATCATTGCAGAGGCGCAAAAAACACGTTTGGGACTAGAATCCCAGCTGCAAGCAGGTCGTGATCGCCTGCTTGAGTATAATTCATGCCGTCCGCGTGTCGCTGGTCGTATCGCTGATGCCATGCGTGACTTTGATAGTAATAACTTGCTGCCGCACTTTATTGAGCGTTTCTTTGCGTCTGCCAATATAGATCATAGTATTCAGCGTGACGGTTCGTGGGTCATCGCACCTATCGACAGTACTGAGATCAGTGACTATATAGATGGTTTGCCACTTGGTGATGAAGACGGGATGACACTGACCTTTGAGCGAGAGCAAGCGCTCCAACGTGAAGATATTGATTTTATTACTCATGAGCATCCATTGATGCGTGCTATTTATGATTTGGCGAGTACCAGCACCTTTGGTAATACGACAGTTGCTATGCTCAAAAGTGCCGCCGTACCACAAGGCATGGTATTGCTAGAAGTAAATTTTCGCGTAGAAGCCATCGCGCCAAAACTGCTGAATTTACCAGCGACATTGACCACACAAAATATCCGTGTGTTTATTAGTGAGCAGGGCAGTGATTTGTCTGCTCGTATCAGTGCCGATATGATCATGCCGCATATTGAGCGTTTGGACAAAAACCGTGCACGCCAAGTGATTAAAGTACGCAGTGATGTAATTGAGCAGCGCTACTATGAGGCTGAAGATATTGCTCGTCAGCAAATAGCTGAGATTGGTGAGCAAGCCACTGAACGTTTTAGCCAGCAATGGTCACGCGAAATCAAGCGTTTGAAACATCTGCAAACGATCAATCCTAATGTGCGTGATGAAGAGGTTGAGCATTTAGAGCAGCTAAAAGCCCAAGGCGAGCAAGCGCTAAGCAACTTGTCACTAGTGCCAGATTCTATTCGTGTGCTGGTGGCCGTGAAGCCATAAGTTTATAATAAAAATAAAGAGTGAGGTAGCAGCAGCCATTTCGCTCTTTATAGATATCATCGATTTTATTTGACCATTTCGTACCGTTTTGCTTAGACAAAAATATGATACTTGCCAGTCTACGGTCAGCTGCTAGCTAAAATCATTGATATTGGGTAAGATGTTTACCTTTTTCTATTTATAATAAATACTTAGTGATAGCACTGCTACGGCTGTATTATTGTTCTAACACATCTCTTGTTTACGTTTAGCAAGTGATTTCATATTATTTTAAATTCAAATGTAAATACAAAGGATCTGTCGATATAGCCTATTGATATCGTGAGGTGCTGCGTATTTTTGATGAAAATAAGGAAATATATTGTCATGCCCGATTATTCGCAACTGATTAATGAGTTGTTGGCTACTGTTGCACTTATTGAAGTGACCCCTGACGTGTTTGAGGGTAAGAGCCATGACTATGTTGGTAGCCGTATTTTCGGTGGGCAAGTGCTCGCTCAAGCGATTATGGCTGCGGCGCATACACTAGATAAGGATAAGCCTTGCCACTCGTTGCATGGGTATTTTTTGCGTGGTGGAGATATCAATCAGCCAGTTATTTACCAAGTGCGCCGCCTACGTGATGGTCGAAGTCTGTCTGCGCGTGAAGTGACGGCGATTCAATATAAAGAAGTGCGTGGTAAGCCGCCTATTGAGCAAGTGATATTTTCGATGATCGCCTCGTTTTCACCGATGGAGGAGGGGTTGGATTATCAAGAAGATATGCCCGTCTATCCACCGCCTGAGGATTTGCTCGCTGAACAAGAACTAAAAGAAGAGCATATTGGCAAAGTGCCTAGTGCCCTAAAATCGAGATTTATGCGTCATCGTCATGTCGAGATTAAGCCAGTCAAGCCGCGTGATCCTATCAACCCAGAGCCTATGAAACCGAAACAGGCGAACTGGTTACGTATCCGTGAGTTGGGCAATCAACCAGTGGCGATTCAGCAAGCACTATTGGCATTTTCGTCTGATTTTTATTTGGTAGGTACGGGGCTGATGTCACATGGCATCAGCTTTATGACCAGCGGTTTACAAGCGGCCAGTATCGACCACTCGATGCATTTCCATCGTAATTTTGATCTCAATAACTGGATGTTATACGATATGTGGAGTGATACGACCTCTAACTCTAAAGGGCTCAACCACGGACAGTTTTGGCAAGATGGTAAGCTGATTGCCACTGTGCAACAAGAAGGACTGATGCGCTTGCGTGTGCCGAAGTCTTAGATGGCTATCGCTTGATTATCAAGAAAAAAAGCGACTCATTATGATGATGAGTCGCTTTTTTTATGGCAATTTTTTACTCTAAGATCTTAACCATCGCTCGTGGCAAGCCAAGTGTTGCCTGAGCATCATTAGCATTTAGCCAATTAATATTAATGTCGGCAGCTTGCAGTGCTTTGGTTATTTCGGCGGTTTGTTTGGTATTTAATGTCACTGCTTGTGGCGTTAAGTACCAGTGGAAATGGGTCAGTGAATGTTTAATAGGGGCTTCATCAAGCAAGGCCTTGCTGATAGGAGCTGCTACTAATTTATTCTTTATCAGCCACTCATTGATGATTTGCTCAGCGGTGGTAAATTCTGCTTCATATACTTTTTCATTACTGCGTACGTCACTGGATACATCCAATGGCTTGTCATCGGTAGCCTCTGTTTTGCTAGCGACATTTTTGCCACTTGCTTTACCTTCAACTTTCTTCACAAACTGTAATGGCAAGCTCCACAATCCACCCCAAATACCGTTGTCAGGGCGCTGTAACCATAGAATGCCGCCACTAGCATCCTTAATTAATAATGCATTACTAAACTTACTGGGTTTCGGCTGCTTTTTTGCTTTGACTGGATAATCAGTCTCGCGCCCTTGTGCATGGGCTAGGCAGTCTTCTTTTAATGGACATAACAGACAGGCAGGTTTGCTACGAGTACATAAGGTCGCGCCCATATCCATCATGGCTTGCGCAAACAATCCTGAATTCTTAGTTGATGTCAAACGCTCTGCCAATGCCCACAACTCTTTGGTCGTGGCAGACTTGGTAATATCTCCATCAATCGCTGCCCACCGCGTGATGACTCGTTTGACATTGCCATCACAGATGACGCCATAATGGTGCAAGCCCATGGCCATAATCGCGCCAGCGGTCGACGGCCCAACACCAGAAATGGCTTCCCATCCTGCTAGCGTCTGTGGAAAGTCGTCCGTTTCATCAATGACCTCAACCAACTGCTTGGCACCTTTATGCAAATTACGCGCGCGCGCATAGTAGCCAAGCCCTGCCCAATGCTCTGCTACAGTATCCCAGTCCGCTGCTGCCAAATCCTGCACTGTTGGAAACGATGCCATAAATCGTGCAAAGTAGGGCAGTACAGTGGTCACTTGCGTTTGCTGTAGCATGACTTCAGACAACCAAACAATATAAGGGTTGGGTGTGTCGGTCTGGTGCTGTTGCCAAGGTAAGTCATGGCGACCGTTTTCGGCAAACCAATCGAGTAGGCGGGGAGCGAAGGAGTTTAGGGATGTGGGAGAGTGACTAAAATCGGTATCAGAAGAATTGGCGGTTAGCTGAGTCATAGGCTCTTATATTTGGTTTTTTGAAGATAAGTAATTATACCTGATATACGTATTTGCTACGACCCAACTTTGACGTGATGCTATTGAATAACATAATAAAAATAACTACTTAACGATGTCGAAAAGTAAGAGGTTATTGATTGTGTGTTCGATGTAACTGTAAAGGTAAGAGTCGCTATTTATACCGTTATTGTCTATCAGAAGATCATAGTGTGGTCCATTTAAGATTTTTTGCGCTAACTTCTGTATTTCTACGCCACTACTACTCTTAACACTAATTACCTGATTTCTGACTAGTTTGCTAAAGAGAATTAATACAAAGCTTTTTGTAGCATTATTTAAAATATTATCATCAGGTATAGTTAGGATGCCAGAGTCCATGAAATTAAGAAAATCTGAAGCCATAAGCTCTTTATTTATTAAATTCATTAGTAATTTTTTATCGGTAATATAAACAAATGATAAAAATACCATAATAATTTGATCAAGCACTAAAAATTTACTTTTGTCTTTATCTTCAAAAATAATCAAGGTTTCGATACAACGTACAATTTGCTCAATATTACGAAGTGATAATTTACTGAGATCCAAGAAAGTTGGAATATCATATATGAACTCGTTATTCTTAAAATTATGTAGAATCACCTCACTATCTTGCATAATCGTTTTGAAATAAGCGACATTATTTTGAGCCATTTGGTTATCAGCATCTTTACTAGTCGTGGGTAGTTTAATTTGATACTTAAAAAACTTATATAAGTAACTATGTGAATCAGTCTCGCTACCATAGCTATGTTTGATAGTGGCTTTAAGCTGCTCAGCATTGGTAATCAAGATAATCTGCACATTTTTAACATCGAAGACATGCTTAATAGTCTCTAACATCATTACTGCAAAGTCTGGACGACAACGGTCAAGCTCATCAATAAGTAAAATAATAGGGTTTGTGGAAGCAATATCGGATAGAGCATTACGCAATGTCGATAAATTCTTTTCCGCTTCTACTTGGTCTTTAATCATAGATTCAAGTGATTGGTCGATAAGAGATTTTGACCCATCCTTTATTTCTTCCATTCCATCTGCTAGTGCGTCAGGAATATCTGCCGCATATCTACCGAATGCAAATCCTAATCCTGCTTTAAGACCTATACCAGAAATGAGCCTTAGGTAAGGAACTGCATTTTTTATAAAATTCTTGCGCTTGTCGTCTTTTTCATCGTAGAAACTAGCCACCTCAGCTATAAGTGTTAAAAGCGGCTCATTAGCATGGTCAGCTTGAAAGGCGTTCACGTAGCCAACTTTATAATCGTTGGGATTATCAGCTTCAATCAAGTTTTTAAGTTTGAAGCAAAACTCCGTTTTACCTGTACCCCATTTACCATCAATAATAAGTGGTGAGACATCAATATCTGAATCTAATAACTTAATAATTTTCTCAGCGATAGGCTTACGTGTGAACTCATCTCTGCTAGAAAAAGTTAACTCTTTCATTATCCTGTAATCTGTCATTAAGCACTCTCTATATTCATAATTTTGATATACGATACTTATGTTATACAGATAATACAGACATAAAAAAAGCCCATAAGGGCTTTTATATAGGTGGTAGCTTTTTGAGTAATGAGACTTAAATCAACCCTATTTCCGATTCTTCCGCGTTTTCAAACGACGTAAGCGTTTTTCTTCTTCTTTGGCTTTTTTCTTTTCTTCAGCAGCCAGACGTTGTTCAGCGACCACGATTTCTTCAGCTTCAGTCATAGCTGGTGTCTCAAGCGTAATACGTCCAAGCTTCGCACTACGTAATTCATTAATGAGAATCTCAGACATGCGGTAGGTATCGACTTGATTGCCCGAGCGCACACAGCCACGATTACGTCCAGCGACTTCAAAAAACTCCCAATCGGTCTTTGGCAGTTCTTCAATTTTATAGCGAGTTTTTAGCAGCTCAGGATAGGCTTGCATTAAGTACTCAGCGGTATAACTGGCGACATCAGCGAAGTCAAAAGCCGTATCACGAATACCGCCAGTTGCTGCCAGACGGTAGCCGGAGTTTTCATTTTCAACTTTTGGCCAGAGCATACCAGGGGTGTCATAGAGCATGATGTCATCGTCTAGTTTAATCAGCTGCTGCGATTTGGTTACGGCTGGCTCGTCGCCTGTCTTTGCCACCGCGCGTCCTGCTAGCGTATTAATCAAGGTGGATTTACCAACGTTTGGGATACCCATGATCATGGCTTTAATCTGGCGACCTGTACCGACTTTATTAGGCACTAGATGCTTACAGATGGCGATGATGCGTTTGACATCATTGGCTTTTTCGGTATCGCAAGCAATGGCTTTCACACCGCTTTGCTGCTCGAGATAATCCATCCACGCTTGGGTCAATTCTGGATCAGCAAGGTCGGCTTTGTTTAGGATTTTGATAACAGGTTTTTCGCCACGCAATGCTGCGACCATTGGGTTTTCACTACTATAAGGGATACGCGCATCGATGACCTCGATGACCAAATCCATCTGTGGCATGGTTTCTTTGATTTCGTTACGGGCTTTGTTCATATGCCCAGGGAACCACTGAATACTTGCTCTCTTATCCATCTGCTTTCATAACCTTTTATAAAAAATGCTAAAAGTAAAACCATTCAGGTTTACTTTCTAATGATGCTCAGTTTACTACAGAACCACATTGCTCACGGGACAATTTCACCTAACCACTAAATTTCACCTAACCACTATGTGAAGTCGTGATTACGTCTTATCCGTTATCTCATCTACCTCATCATCTGCGGGCGGCAAGGGAGCCAAATAGCCGATCAGTAGAATCAAGCTGCCTGCGCCAAGGAAAGATATCACTCGCCAAATAGCCTCAGTCTGTGACAGATCAACCAAGACCAGTTTGAGCACGACGACGCCCAATAGCCCAATGCCCATAAACCATAGCGCACGCTGCCAGTAACGGCTGGCGATGATGGTGGCGATTAATGCCAAGAGCGTCCACAATATGGTCAAGCCTGTTTGCACTTGTTCACTTTGCCATGCGCCTGCATACCATAATGGCGTACTAATAAAGGCATGGAGCGTTCTGATAAGTATGCTGGATATCAGCCAAAAGCCAATAAGACCTAATATAATCAGTAAATTATGAGTGGCAGAGGTTTTTTGGGTACGAGTACTGATATCAGGATTTGAATGCTCTAGCAGATGGTTGTGCTGTCGATTTAGGTAATAGACACCAAAACCAACCAGTAGCGTTAGCACTGAGGTCACGTCATATAAATTCAACAGCGGGAAATAGGACATGCCCCAAATTACGCCATCATACGACCAGTTGGTAATGATGACCCAACTTAATGCAATGGGTGCAAAGATGGCAGCGCAGTTTAATAGTGCCTGCTGCCAATCAAACCAGTACAGCAATCCATGCGTTGAATTTTCACTGATTGATGTGTCTGTCTGACGAGCATGGTCAAGATGATTGCTAGTATTATAGTCGCTGCCATGATAGTCGCTGCTATAACGATAACTGCCCCATAGTCCAGCGATAATCAAAACAGTAGGAATTAAGATAGCCATCACACCGGCAGAGGCAGGTAGACCATAATGAGCGGCCGCCGCAATGACTAAAATGCCAGTGCCGAGCCAGCTCGTAATGTCATAGGCCGATAGCTTGGCGTTGTTAAACCATGTCCTCAGCCATAATTGTCCGATAACCAACCAGCCAATGAGCAAGCCTGCAAATAGTAGCCAGTCTATTGACGTCCATGCGAGATGTGATTCAAACTTTTGCGGCAATTGTAAAACGAGCATCAGATAAAACAGCAATAGCAATCCGTGGCTGAATTGTCTGATTTCGGCCCATGGATGATATCGATTGGCTGTCCAATAAATGCCAAGGCTCATCAGTGCCGCTAGCGCAATCAAGGTAGATGTGGCCAGTTGCCAATGGCTAAACCACTGATCTACATCAAGCCATAATACTTGTAGCATCCACACCATCGCAGTCATGGTCAAAAACTGTATAAATCTAGGACTGCGCCACACGATGCTAAATGCTGTACTTTGACTATTGATAGATGTCAGCCATTGGCGAGCCGCGTCAGTGCTAATCCCCAACGCATTGGCATAAGTCACGATAGAGTCTGGTGTAGTAGACTGCTCTTGAGAACCAGCTGAGTGGATCGATTCGTCACGTAAGCTGTCATTTAACATCGCTGGCGAGTGGCTACTACGCAAGATAAAGACCGATGCCAAATAAGCTATGCCCGAAATGCTTAAGGCTAAGACAGGATAATCACTGCCAGAGAATACGATGGTAAACACTAACATAGCGATACTGATGAGCTGTAATAATAGACCAAGCAGTACCGACCATGCGCGTAGTGAGCGCCTACCGAACCAGACGAGAGCCAGTCCTTGGACTGACCAACCAAACGCAATCCATTCGGCATC
Organism: Psychrobacter sp. AOP7-B1-24; assembly: GCF_052376215.1. Lineage (NCBI taxonomy): Bacteria > Pseudomonadati > Pseudomonadota > Gammaproteobacteria > Moraxellales > Moraxellaceae > Psychrobacter > Psychrobacter sp. AOP7-B1-24. The sequence goes on along the minus strand of NZ_JBQSVL010000040.1, from coordinate 10,052 downwards.
TAATGCCAGCGGAATGACCAAGGCCAAAAATCCAAATCCGAGCGCCAACATGCCTTCGGTAATCAGTGCGTACCGTCGACTATGTTGGACAAAAATCCAACCAAGTCCTAAATAAAGCATCGCTAGCACAGCACTGGTGATGGTTAAGGCATTAGGTACATTACTTAAAAGCGCCGCAAACAAACCAAATGCCATCAGAGGTACTGAAAATAATAGTCCCGTATCGATAGGAAATAGATAGGTCTGACTGTCAGCGTTTGGTTTTTTGCTTTCATCTTGGTTAGTTTTGGCACTATTGGCACGGTTAAACGCTTGCTCATTATCAGTATTGTAAGCGATGATTTGTTGGGCGTAGCGAATCACGACAAACAGGTAAAGACTCAAATGTAAGGCAACCAATAAAACCAATGACCAACGCTGCGACGCAATGACTGCATCTAAATTTTCGCTTATTCCCCAATAGTAGGCGAGGCCAAAGGTCACGCTCACACCGAATAAATTCAAAATTTTCCATGGGCGATAATGACCAATAATAGCAATAGCCACATTTAATAATAAGTAATAGCTGAACAAGGCGACCATACTGCCAGTATCATCACTGGTCAAAATCGGCGCAAAGAAACCTCCTGACAATGCCAATAACGCCAATGGAAAGGCGTTCTGACGGACGGCGAGGGCAACAGTGACAGCAGATAATATGCCAAGCCCAATAAAGCTCGGTAAGCTCGGAATAATCTGATAAACGCTATAGGCAAAAAAGGTGCTCAAATAAGCAATGGCTAAGCCTGCGCCTTGTAAAGTAATACCGTAGGAAAAGCGTTTTGCGGTTAGCTTTAACCCCAGTGCTGCCAATCCCAATCCTATACCGCCGATTGCCATAAGTTTGAAAGCAATGGGAATCTCAATATAATCACTTAGTAAGCGCAACAATAGTATGACGCCCACCAGTAGTACCAATACGCCGACACGCACCACTAAATTACCACCGAAAAACCAGTTTTTAATAGAGTGAAATAGCGAGGTGACGATTGGCAAGGAGCTTTCGTCCGGCTGAATAGCGGCAGTTGGCGTTTTATTTTTTATTAAGTCTGAAGTTTCTGTAGCCCTAGTATCGGACGTGTTCGGTGCCTTTTTTGATAAAGGATTTGATAAAGGATTCGCTTCTAGATTTGAGAACGTAGCAGTTGTTGGCTGTAATGGTGGCCATGTCTGCACGGTGGTATTTGTTTCATCGGTTGTATTCAGTTTAACAGTGTCAACAGCGCTGTCTGCTGTTAGATGACTATTACTAGAATGGCTGTTACTAGCATGACTATTACTAGAGATAAAGTTGTCAGTTGGTTGAACAGATGAGCACTTGGCATTACTGTTTCTTTGATTTCTAAGCTGAATTTGTAGCTTGCCCACATCACGGCGTAGTTGTCCAATATGCCGATTTATTCTGACATAGAGTACAACCACGACGATTAATAGTGCGGTAAAGGCCAGCCAGCCCAACTGGTTCAATATATAAAACATCTTTATCACTTAATACCATTTATAATGCAGTGATAATGACGTTATTTATGGATAAGTACAAGACCATCCTTGCGCATCAATCAAAATGTTATTAATAAACGGTTGTTTATAAATAAAGAAGGGCCGCTTAAGTTGTAAGCGGCCCTTCTTTTTTCGTTTATTTGTTTTTGTGATGATAGCTTATGCCAAGTTTGCTTTCATAAACTCAAGCATGTTTTCCCAGCTTTGTTTGGCTGCGATTTCATTGTAGCCAAGATCTACCTCGTTTTTAGCAGCACGCTCATCGGCATGCGGATTGGTAAAGCCATGCTTAGCGTTGTCATAAACGTCGATAGTATAGTCAACATCGGCGGCGTCTAGCTCTAATTTTAGACCTTCGATAGCATCCATTGAGACCATTGAGTCGTCACGACCGTGGGCGACTAGGACTTTTGCTGTGAAGTTTTTGTCTGCGGGTTGTTTTGGTGATGGGTTACCATGGAAGGTAGCGACCGCTTTTAACGGCATGCCGTCACGTGCCATGTCGAGAGCGATTTTACCGCCGAAGCAATAACCAATCGCTGCTAAGTTGTTCCCATCCACGGCTAACTGATCACTGAAGTCATTAAGGATTAAACGGCAGCGTGCCATGAGCATGTCTTGATCTTCAAGCACTTGTTCCATCCACATATTGGCTTGCGCGGCATCTGTGGTCAGCTTGCCTTCACCGTAGACATCCATTGCAACGGCAGCATAGCCTGCTTCTGCTAAGCGCTCAACCACTGATTTTGGATGTTCGACCACGCCCCACCATTCTGGTGCAACCAAGATACCTGGTGCTGGCGTGTCGTTCGAGGCAGTATCTGGTAAGGCGACATAGCTGATCAGCTCAATGTTGTTTTCGGTCGTGCTGATTAATTCAAAAGTCTTAACTGACATATCGTTTTCCTTTTTTATATTGTGAGTTTTAATTATTTGTCATTGTGATGGTTCATTTCTCTAACTCGTACTAATTTCTCTAACTCGTACTACCTTAACGCTCATGTTACGCAAAAACAGCTATAATACTGTAACGCTATTTATCAAAATGATACTGCCACTTTATGACTATAAACTTGTTAAACACACAGGACGACAACTTGGATATGAATTCAAGCGCTCAATCAGAGGCTGATGCAAACATCGAGTCGCAGCAACCTGTGACGCTGTTTTCTGAAGCCACAGCGACTGACGCATTACGCCCACAGTTTTGGACCCGTTTTACCTTAAATGAATTAAATCATAGCGAATGGGAAGCATTGTGTGATGGCTGTGGTAGTTGCTGTCTGATCAAATACATCGACGAAGATGAGAGTGGTGATGTGGCTGAGGAGCTGGTCGAATATACCGATGTCACTTGTCAGCTAATGGACTGTGAAACGGGATATTGCCAACATTACGATACGCGCCAAGAGCATGTGCCGGACTGTATTCAGCTGACCATGGACAACTTACCAAATATGATGTGGCTGCCATCCCACTGCGCCTATAAGCGTTTGTATAAAGGGCAAAACTTACCCAGCTGGCATTTATTATTGACTGGGGATGCCGTCGTCACGCAACAACAAATGCGTGCGATGAATGTCGGTGTGGCAGGACGCTGTGTCTCTGAAACTGGCCTGACGGATGAAGAAATGGAAGATCGTGTGGTCCATTGGGTCAAGCCGTAGTTGCAGTTTATTTGACGCTTAAAATCTAGCCTTCAAAACTCAGCTTTGAAAATCTAGCCCTCAAGTCAATACGATTCAGATGCTTGGGCGGTAGATTTGGCGTCTGTCTCAGCATCAGCTTGAGAGTCAGCCAATGGCGGAGTAGGGATACCTTGACGAATCTGCTCAGAGAACTCGCGGCTGTTTCCGTGACTATTTCCGTGACTATCAACGCCAGACTCTCGGTTGCTTTGATTGTCAAACCCTTTAACCTTTGGGTTTATATGGGCGTGCTGATACCAAGTATCTATTGACCACGGCTGTTCGCTGCTTTCTGGATTGGCATCTAGCATACCAACTTTATAGAGATAGTTTGGCAACCAGCCGGAAACCCAAATACGATAATCCCACGGCAGTCGATCACCGCTGATGATGCGTGCCATATAAAAAATAATATTGGTGCAATTACTAACCAACGTATTGTACCAAGCGGGCTCTGCATTTAGCTCATCAACTGCTGTTAAGTAAGACTCAAAAAGTGACCTGACCTCGTGTTGTTGTAAATTACTGACGGGGAATAGATAAACTTGTTCTCCGCGCGCATTGCTTCGCGTGTAGATGATGTCACGCTCTTCTGCAGCAATCAGGCTCAGCTCAAAACGCCTAAAAAATCCAGCGAGTGCAGAAAATGATTCACCTTTCTCTTTACGAATCTCAAAGGAAAAAGCCAGCGGTGCTGCATCTTCGAAACGAAAGCTGACCAAAGTATGAGCAATCAGTGGTCCCATCCAATAAGAGTTGGTCACATCGACACCCGAGAGTTTAGACAAATCCACTGTTCGAGTGTCCCAATGTTCGGTCGCGTTTTCTGCTGTGTGCCAATCAAAATTACGTACATTGGTCAAGGTGATTAAATCAGGATTGGTCGCATCACGCTCATAAGAGACACGTTGATTGACATCAGCCATCCAGTCGCGCTCTTGCTGAGGTTCAATAGAAAAAAACCATCCAACACCAACCAGCCAAATCGCAGCATATAAAACAGTTAACCGCTTGGTAGTGATTTTGCTATTGGCTTTTACTTTAGTCGTTAATGGCTGGTTATCTGATTGCTTAGCACCTTTTGGCCAATAGCGGCTTTTGAGCAATGCGGTCAGCACCGCAACAACCATTATCCCTACTAGCCAAGTAATAGCAGAGTGGGCACCGAATTGATACCAAATCGCTAGTAGTAACCAAATGGCTGATAGTAATAAAGTAATGAGGATTAGCAATTGTAAAAGACAGCTACGCCATTTTGATTTTGGTCGGGACTCGAATTTTGGTTTGAACGGTGGTTTTGGTTGGTTACCAGTGCTGCCATTACTTTTTAAATGAGGACTATTTAAGTCATGATTTGAGCTAAGATTACCCATGCCATTGTCTGAGCGATGACCAGCTGAACGCGAGGAAAATAGGCGAGAAAAAACAGAACGTAGCGACATAGGATTTTTTTTGATAAATGAAGGCTTTGACCATAGCAAAATTCGTCACACACTGACAATACAATTTGCATGAATTTGTCGTTGAATGTCGGTGAGTCATAAGATAAAGTGGAGCTAATTTATTTATAGTTTAACAAGCAGCCAATGAGCCTTTGACTGTTTTATTTTCTAGCTTTAGCCCCATCTATATTTTACCTGTTATTTTTGCTTACTATTATTAACTACTAACCACATTAACTGCTATCAGCCAAATTTTTATTAACTTAAGAGGTTAAACCACACCACCATGTCTGACGACACTCCCAGCCCGAGTAGTTGGTCGATGCGCGGCTTAAAACGCTGGCTATCGACCGCCCCCGAAACCCGTGATGAATTGATTCGTTTGGTACAAGACTCGCGTCAGTTCTTAGAGCCTGATACGGTCGATATGTTAGAAGGCGTGCTCGATCTGCCTGCGACACAAGTACGTGAAATCATGACACCGCGCCCACAAGTAATTGGTTTGCATGAAAGCGCTAGCCTTGCTGAAGTGATGGATATCATCCTTGAGACTACTCATTCGCGTTATCCTGTTTTTGATAGTCAAGATGATGATGCTGTCATCGGTATCTTATTGGCAAAAGACTTGATACCTATTCTCGTTCATATGGTGCGTCATCAAGAAGATAAAATTGAGAGTAAACGCCTCAGAGATTTGGTGCGTCAGCCGCTATATATTAGTGAAACGGCGCGTTCTGACACCTTGTTACGCTCACTACAGCGTACACAAGTGCATATGGCTATCGTCGTTGATGAGTTTGGTAACTTTGGTGGGGTGGTGACCATGGAAGATTTGTTAGAGGAAATCGTTGGTGACATCGTCGATGAGCATGATGATTTTGAGGAAGACAGTGATATTAACAATATCGTCGCTGACCCTGAAAAACCAAACACATGGCGCGTTCAGGCTTCTACAGTGATTGAAGACTGCAATGATGAGCTTGGTTGCCACTTTGACAATACCGATGTTGATACGATGGGTGGTCTGGTCATGCAAGCACTTGGTTATGTGGGTGACTTGGAAGGCGAAAGTGTGGTGATAGATGATTGGAAAATTACCATTACTGATGTTGAAGGACGTTTTATTCATAATTTAGAGTTGACGAAAATGAACGTTGAACCACAAATTTTGATAGGCAGTCACTGATTCAGTGTTAACAATCTAGGGCGTGTTTTTAACGCTTATTGATAAGTGACAGAATGATCAATAACAAAAAAACACGATTGCGATCGTGTTTTTTTTGATCTGTGGTTAGTGCATGCTACGCAATGTTACCTATTATTGGGTTGAGACTGGTATCATAGGCAAATTTAATTTTTAGATACCGTATAAACAATAATACGGTCAGTTTTAGCTGTAATTTTGCCTGAATGCTGCTGCTCACTATTTTAGAAAATATAGTTTTGGATAACTGCTATGCGTCTGTCTACTGTTGATTTGCAAAAACGCCTGAATCCCGATAAGCCGAAAGGCTTGCCGACTGCACTGACCGTGTTGATTGCTTTACTGGCGGGAGCGATATTTTTCTTTGCACTTGCACCTTACGGTATTTGGCCGTTAGCCTTGGTATCGCCTGCTATTTTATATGCGTTACTAATGCCTGCTATGAGTGGTAAGCGTGCATTTCTTATTGGTCAGGCGTATGGTACAGGGCTGTGGTGTGTTGGTGCGTTTTGGCTTTATAACTCCATTCATACTTATGGTGCGATTCCAGTATGGCTTGCGCTGATTATGATTGCGCTGATGGGTCTTGGTATGGGGCTGTTTCATGGCTTTTTGGCGCTCGTATTTAATCGTATGGTTGGCCGTCAGCCGTTGTCTTTTGCGGCGATTTGGATACTACAAGAGTGGTTGAAAACGTGGCTACTCACTGGATTTCCGTGGCTGTTCGTTGGTTATGCCTTTACGGAGCAGTATTGGTTATCGTCATTAGCGCCAGTTGCGGGTGTATTTTCCATCTCATTCGTGGCTGTGTTATTGGCTGCTAGTGTAGTGGAGCTGCTGCGTCGCCGTGCTGGTTACATGGTGATATCGATCGCATTATTAGTGATTAGTAGCGCTTTATGGTTGATAAACCCACAATGGACAAAACCAAAAGGTACGCCTGATTTATCTGTGTCTCTAATCCAAGGGAATATCCCACAAGACGTAAAATGGCTATCTGAATATCAATTAGAAACGCTCAATATTTATGCAACGCTCACAAGTACGGAATGGGGCAGTGATCTTATTCTGTGGCCAGAGTCGTCGATTCCTATGTCTCAGTTAGCGGCGACTGATTTTATCGATGAAATGACCAAGCTTGCCAATGCAACTGATACGACATGGGTAACTGGTATACCTTATATAGACGACGCGGCCTTTGATGCCAGTACTGATAAGTACCCACCGATTTATAATAGTGTGATGGCGCTAGGCACTGATGCAGAAGGACTGTATAAGAAGCAGCGTTTGGTACCATTCGGCGAATATATTCCCTTTCAAGGATTGTTAAATATCCTACCTGATTTGGCAGGTAGTCAAGATATCTCCGGTTATAGCAGTGGTAGTGATGATCAGTCACCGCTAGATGTACGAGGTCATAACTTAGGAGTAGCGATATGTTATGAAGTTGCTTACCCTGATACCACTCGCAAAAATGCCGCTGATACGGATTTTTTATTGACCATCTCAAACGATGCCTGGTTTGGTAAGTCGGCAGGGCCGTTACAACATCTGCAAATGGTGCAAATGCGTTCATTAGAAAATGGCCGTTGGTTCATGCGTGCGACCAATACAGGCGTCACGGCAATTATTGATCATAAAGGCCGTATCGTTGAGCGTGCGCCGCAGTTTGAGCGCACAGTATTAAGAGGTAAGGTACAGGCTCGAGTTGGCAATACACCCTATATGAGCTTTGGTAACTATCCCATGTTATTTATTATAGCGCTGTTGCTACTACTCAGTTATGTGGGTAAACGTGAGGCAACCAGAGCACGTTTGGGCAAGTAGCTACACGCATAACCAGTAGTGACAGCAAGTAATTAGACGCGTCTAGCAAAATCTCGTCGATAATAAATCCTTTAAATACTTAAGGGTTTTAACACATCGGTAAAAATTGCGATATAATAGGCCAATATTTCAAATATTTTGTGCAAGGTGGATAAGGTATGTCAGAAGGTATCGTTAATAACAATCCAAAAAAAGAGTTGTTGTTTGCTCTAGGTGGCATTGCTTTGTTTTTAGGTATTGTCTTACTTATTGGTGTTTCAGCTTTTTTACGCCCAGCAGGTCAGCATATTACTGTTGAGGCGATTGAAGATGCTGAGGCGGCAGTCGTTGCAGATGAAGCAGAAACAGCGACTGATGAAAGTGCAGTAGCTGAAGATGCTGCTGTAACTGAAGATGCAACTGCAACCGAAGAAACTGCAACTGAAGCCACAGATGCTGAAGCACCTGATACTGCGGCAGATGCCACAGTCACACCAACTGATAGTACCGATGGCACCGTCGCTACTGCTGAGTCTGGTACTGCAACGGCGTCTGGTACAGTAAGCCAAGCCGCTGTGGCTGATGCAGATTTGACTGCTGAACAAGCAGATGGCGATTTAGAAGCCGGTGATGTGGCTGAAGTTGATGAAGCAGCACAGTAATTTTAATATAGCCAGTTAAATGACTAAATGGTGACACTTTATTCTAAAATAAGTGGCGTTATGAAGTTTGCATCAACAGTTCTATAAATATAGTAATCGTCTCATGAAGACTAAAAAAAGAGCCCATTCTCAAATATTGAGGATGGGTTTTTTTGTGAGTGGTTGTGTAACTTTGACAAGTTTTTTATTTACTTATATATAACCAAGTGCAAAAATACTGCGCTGATATGACCGTTCATCTTAATAAATAAGGGTTTGGTCGTTATACAAATAGCCTTTAAGGGAATAAAGTTATGAGTACAGAGTCAAAGTCAGGAGCTAGCGAGGCTGAACTGGCTGCGTTAGATAATGGCTTTATGGGGCATCCAAAGCCATTACGTCCATTATTTTTTACTGAGATGTGGGAGCGGTTTTCTTACTATAGTATTCGCCCGCTATTAGTACTGTTTATGGTGGCAACCGTCGGCAGTGGTGGTTTTGGTTTTGATGAGGTTACTGCATCGGCTATCTATGGTATTTTTGCAGGGTCATTATATTTGGCGGCTGTACCGGGCGGTTGGCTGGCTGATAACTGGCTTGGGCAAGAACGTGCCTTATGGTGGGGCAGTATTATTATCGCCTTAGGGCATTTGTCTATCGCGCTATCTGCGCTGTTTGGAATGACGCTGTTTTTTGTTGGCCTCATCTGTATTGTCTTAGGATCTGGCTTATTTAAGACTTGTATCTCTGTGATGGTAGGGGCTTTATACCCTCAAGGTGATTCGCGCCGTGATGGTGGCTTTACCTTGTTTTATATGGGTATCAATATTGGTGCTCTATTGGCGGCCTTTATTGTTGGCGTGTTCAAGGAAAAAGGCATGTGGCATGCAGGCTTCAGTGTCGGCGGCATAGGTATGCTGGTGTCATTGCTGATTTATCGGTTCTCTGCCCAAAAAACCTTAACTCATTATGCCAAAGCAAAAGGCATCACTGCTGAGTGGGAGCGTGCCAACGGACGCTACAAACACATAGGCCGCTGGGTTATCGCATTTATTACTACTTTGGCTGCAATTGTGGTGTTAGTGGCCACAGGTATCATGCCGTTTGCACCCGGAGTAGTCGCAGAGTATATGACTTATATCATCGCAGCCGTAGTTATACTGTATTTTGCTGTGATGTTTATATCACCACGACTAGACAAAACAGACAAGCTGCGTTTGTTGATTTGCTTTATTTTGATTATTGGCTCAACGCTATTTTGGTCAAGTTTTGAGCAGCAGCCCACGTCTTTTAACTTGTTTGCCGATCGTTATACAGATCTAAATGTCTTGGGCTTTGACGTGCCGAGTATTTGGTTTCAGTCATTGAACCCTTTGTTTATCTTAATTTTAGCGCCAATTGTGAGTATTGTGTGGGTCAAGCTTGGCAACCGAGGCCTTGAGCCAAGTAGTATGGCTAAGTTTGCGCTTGGTATGTTATTGGCTGCAGCAGGGTTTGCATTGATGATTTTTGCATCAAAAAGCATCTTAGCGCCTGGTACTGGCTTAGCTTCACCACTATGGTTGGTCGGCAGTTTATTGCTGTTGACACTCGGTGAGTTAGCCCTAAGCCCAGTTGGTTTATCTGCCATGACCAAGCTGGCACCGAAGGGTATGCAAGGTCAGATGATGGGGCTTTTCTTTGCCTCTATCGCTATGGGTAACTTGGTTGCTGCCTTCTTTGGTGGTCATGT
>NZ_JBQSVL010000039.1:0-27515 GCF_052376215.1 Psychrobacter sp. AOP7-B1-24 | reverse complement strand
AGCATATAGCCTATCAGGGTGCATGGGCAGCACGGTGTTGGTCAAGCGAAGCATGGTAGTGTTCCTATTCTTTGTGCAACGGCATTATGTTTTTTTGAGCGTTGGCATCAAAACATAAGTGTTTGTCTGCCATTATCATTACGTGTGGCAACATCATTCGACGATATTGTTATTTGACGACAGTGTTATTCAACGACAATGTTATTCAACGACAATGTTATTCCTCGAGGGTGAATTCGATACGGCGGTTACGAGTCCGCCCTTCTTCATTATCGTTACTAGCGATAGGATCTGTGTCACCTTTACCTGTCGTACTAAGCCGAGCAGCATCGATGTTTCGACCGATAAGATACTGCTTGACGGCTTCAGCACGATCGTTGGATAGGGCTAAGTTGGCAGTAGGGTTACCGACATTATCTGTATGCCCAGTGATGGTGACCGGTTTATCACCGACCCGCTGCAACACGCCTGCCATATCATCTAAAATACCAAGCCCCATAGGCGTGAGATTAGCGCTACCAGATTCAAACTCGACAATACGGTTGCCAAGAGTCTCATCGATGAGGCGCTGTTCACCTTCTACGATGACCAGCTGGTTATCTAACTGATAGAGGTCGGTTAGGCGTGTAGAAATACGATTTTGGATTGCTTGTTTTTGTTCCAAGCTACTTACTTTGCCATGTAAGCTAATGGTTGTACCATGAATATCGATACGGCCCTGACTAATATTAGAGATGTCACTATCGATAATGGCTGTGGCTATCTGTTGCCAGTTGGTCGGTATACTGATATTCGACCGTACTTCGATCTCATCTCGGATGGTTTTATCGGGATATTGCGCCTTTAGCTTCTCTATAAGCTGCTGCTTGTCTGAGCTAGTCGCAACCACACCTTTGATGACGACAGGTACGTTTGGTGTTAGACCATTATTCTGCGCTGCAACGACAGCCGCACTGATGGGTAGTGTTATAGCAGCCGCTAACAGCAATTTTTTTGAGTGACCCGTTAGCTTGGAGTTTAGTATGTTAGAGAGGACCTTCATTCAAGTGCCTTTTTAATCTTAATAGTATTGAGCAATTATCAAATATAGGTGTCTGATATATAGCGATGACCGCCTATCGTAATATCATCTTTTTGATGCACGATTATTGTGCCAAAAACGTCTTCTTAAACAATTGCCTAGTATCATACAGGTAGAGGTTGTCTTGTAACAAGACTTTATTGAAGCGAGTCAGTCCGATATCCTCATCGATATAACCTTGCGTCCAGTCACTATGAGAGATAACCACCCAATCTTCGGGATAGCTGTCTTCGCTCTCTGATATTTGACTCAGTATATGCCCATCAGGTTTTGTGAAGCTCAATAGTAGGCGATAGCAATTAGAAACACGGTAGAGATAAGTATTCAGATAGAGTTGATGTGGTTGATAAAACCCACTGATCAAATCATGCCAAAAAGTTGCCATATGTATGGAGTTCTCTCTATCAGAAGTGAGTGACCAACAGATGACTTTATTAAGACCTTGAAAGCCTTTGGCAAAAGTAGGCAAAAACAACAAGCCAGTGGCGATGATTTGCTGTATCAATTGTGATTTATCGATGTTCATCAATATGGCGATATCTTGCAAAGTAGAGGTATTGATAAAGTCGTAATAGTGAGTACTGGCATTATTATTGATTCTAATCTGGCTGTGGTTGAGGTAGTCCATCAACTCAGCATTGTCAGTTTTAGACTTAGCTATGCTGAGGATTTCCTGTGTATCGTCCCAAATGGTAGCAGACTTAATTGGTAAATAATTCATCCAGCTTTTTGGCTTGTCAACATACTGGACGCCAAAACCTATAATCGGATAGTTACGATAACTGCTATCGTGACTAGGAATAAGCACACCGGTGATAATCTCATTGGATGTGGTATTCACGTGACTAAAGTTTAAAAAAGCTGTTTTGTTGGTTGTCGTCCTATCTACCAATCTGTCGCTAAATAGTGTTTCTGAGCTGACTAAAGCTTTGCTGACCCACTCATCAATGGCATTGCTTTCAGGAATGTGTGTGCGTGCCCGTACAAAATCGCCACGGGCAGGCAGTTTGCCAAAATATACTAAAGGTAACGATTCAGGAGTCACGGCGTTGGCTCCTGTGTGTCAGTTGTGGTTGTATTGCTATCCGTTGTGGTAGTAGGCGTGTCAGTTTGGTCACTGTCACTGTCACTGTCACTGTCACTGTCACTGTCGTCAGTCGTGGGCGTCAAGTTCAACGCATTTGGTGCTGGTGTTGGCTCCGTTGTACCATTGTCTTCACTGCGTGGCGCAGTCGGGCTGTTTACTGGGCGCCCAGTTGATGTACCGCTGTTAGCTTCATTACCGTTAGCTGAATTACTGTCAGAGACCGGCATTGCCGAACGTGTAACACCAAGAGCGATTACTTCATCAGGTAGCTTCATACCAGTAAATGGATTGCTTGCACGGCCTTGAGGGGTAGTGCCACCACCACTGCCACTAATCAGTCTAAAGCGTACTGGAATAGTAATGCCATCACCTGACCATGCCATCTCAAAGATGTCATCGCCAAGTTCAGTGCGGCGAGCACTATTGATCATTCTTTCTACCCCAAAGCTACCCGCTTCTTCAAACACAGTAAAGTCTCTACCGTCATAATCTTTGGCCCGGATACTAGCACCAGGCTGGCTACTTGGGTTGGGCCATACAAATGTGGTCCAAGCTTGGGTGCCCATACGATAGCGAAGCTGCTGACCGTCGACCACAATCGTATATTCAGTCAAGCCACTAACTGGTAATGGCATAATCTGGAATGTGGTTTGGTTAGCCGCACCGTTAGCATTAGTACCACCAGCAGGGCCAGCGCTACTGTTACCAGTATAGTTGGTGAAATAACGACCAAAATCAGCGACAAACTGTGGGTTCAGGCCTAGACCTGCACCGTTCCAAATCTTGCTCGATATCTGATCACCGCGACGAATGATAAAGGGTGATAGGGTTTCATTAACGAATCGTGCCACATAGCCATCTTCACCAAAGAACTGACCAATCTCTGCAGGTGTTGCCTCTAAGTTGGCATTTGCAGTGAACGGGTATTTTTTCTCTAGATTATCAAGGAAAGGCTTACGTACTTGCGCTTTCCATACCTTGTTAATTTCAGCCTTAGTTGGTGTCAGTAGCATATTGAATGAACGCGTTAGTGGCTCACTCAATAATGGGCGGACAAGTTTTTTAATTTCAGAGTTGGCTTGGCTAAGTATCTGCTCATCCAAAATTTGTAGCGACTTGGTCAACTCTGAGCCATCAGGACTGAGCGTCTGTGAAGCAAACAATAAAGCATCAGGACCGATATCATCACTACGCGCAATATTATTGAAGCGTGTTCTAACGTCACCTAGACTTGCTAAGTAATTGTCTAATAAAGACAAGTCTTGATTGTCCTCTCTGGGTACGACTAATGCATGTATGGATGAGAACTCTTGGGCAATCACACCTGATGGTGCTGCAGGAGTTGAGGTGTTACTAGTACCACCACTGTTACCCAAAGCTGCTTCTGCCTGTCGCAGTTCGGCTGGGCTCTGTCTCAATATGGTTTGCTTAAACCAATTGACAAATGAGCGTCGAGATTCACCACCATTTGCAGCAGCTGGAGTAGATGCTTTATTGTCCCACTGAGTCTGACGATCAACCGTTACAAACAGGGTTTTTAATGGTGAATCTGCCGCATTAGATAGCTGACTTAATAGCACTGCATGATCATCGAAACCCTTGCTATCACGAATATATACTTGTGATAAAAACCGCTTCCATTCGCTGATATATTCTTGTTTATAGCGGTTGACCAAGTATTGTCTTATTTGTTCAGGACTGCCTGTCAACGTAAGATCGTTTTGGCTACTGGTTGCTAGTACCCAATCATCTGCTACCACTCTAGTAGTGGCTGCTTTGTCGATCTCATCACTGACGAAAGAGTCCCATGCTTGTCTGGTAAAGGTGCCTGAAATAACGTGGCTACCGAGTAAGGTTTCATTGGCAGTATCTTGAGTGATTTGGGCGACTGTTACGGATGGAAAACGGGCAGAGGCACGCATTTTTATTTCAGAGTAGACCCGATCACGAGCAGGTTGCCCCTTGCTAACTTTTGACAGAGTATTGCGTGTGTTGTCTACCAGTCCCAAGTCGTTTTGAATAAGTGGGAAAGCAGGATCATCGACATGAGCCAGTGTGAAGCTCAAGATGCGCTCGGCTTGACGAATCATTTTGTCACGTGGCATATCCGCACGGTTAGATTCAAGCCAATTACGCCAAAAACGCGTCATCTGATCGCTCAAATGACTGGTTTCGAGATGTTCATGACTACTTAGCATCAGATAGGCTTTCAGAGCATTATAAGCATCTTCAACGTCTGTAGGGTCAGACTGGATATAAGCGTCATTAGAGACTTCTTCTTCAGCCGTATCGTCAGAGGCTTCTTCTGTACGCACTTCTAGCTGTGCCGCATTTGAATTTACCTCTGACAGAAACTGTTCGAGATTTTGTTTGGTAGGTGCCAACACAATAATATTAATACCGTTATAGTACTCAGCCAATAGCTTTTGTTTCAGCTTATCGCCCTGATACAGCCCAAAGCTTAGAGACAATGGTTTGTCTTCTTCGTAGCCTTCGAGTTGTTCTATACGGCTTTGCAAGATATCAAGTGATTCAAGCTGCGACTGCAGATCACCATTAGCATTTTTTTGTAGCTCGGCGACTTGTTGTAAGTCGGCGACAACGCGTTCAGTGAGTTGTTTATTATTGGTGTATGACCATGTCCACAGACCGGCAGCTGCACACAATGCAACCACGGCAGCGAGAGTTACAATCGCACGATGACCACGCTTATTACGGTTTTTGTGTTGTTTGACGAGATGCTTGTCTTTTAAGATGACTTTTGAAAATAAATCTTGTAAAAAATAAGGCTTGTCTGCAGATTCTTGCTGTGCATTGAGTGGTACAGCAGGTGGACGCAAATCGTAGTTTTGTACCATTTTCAGCGTCATTTGGCTGCTAACTTGCCCATCCTGTAAGGCACTGGTAAAGTAAAATCCGCGCAGGATTGGCTTAAACTGAAAAGGATTGTCTTCAAACAAAGCATGCATCAGCGTCCGTATCATCGGACGTAACGATTGAAACTCCATAGGAAACGTCATAAGACTGGGAGAGACAGTCCGCTGATGACGCAAAGACAGTTTGGTGGTACTTAAATCCTTCAGACCGTTGACCAATATACCAAAATGGTCTTCAAACACATCAGTAATATTTATATTGTCAGGGTCTTCAGGGTAGGGGATGGTTGCGCCCCATACTTGATTGCGCTCTTCTTGCTCATAGTCGTTAAAGAAATCACGGAAGCCTGAAACCAAATCCATCTTGGTAAATACTACATAAACAGGCGCATAGACCTCTAGTTGTTCGGTTAAGTCTTGGACACGACTGCGTAAATTTTTGGCCAAATCTAGTGCATAGTTTGGATCATTTTTGGTCAGCTCAGCGATACTAACAGCGATGATAATGCCATTAATAGGCGCTTTAGGTCGGTTCTTTTTAAGTAAACTTAAAAAAGACAGCCATTCTGAGCGATCGTCTTCATAGACAGAATAACGTCCAGCTGTATCAAGCAAAATCCCTTCGGTTGAAAAAAACCAATCACAGTTACGTGTACCGCCAACCCCTTTTACAGACAGTTTGTTGGTCTGATCCATAAATGGAAATTTTAAGCCGGAGTGTAGTACCGCTGAGCTTTTTCCTGCTGCTGGATTACCAATGACCATGTACCATGGCAGCTCGTATAATGCCGCTTTACCTGTTTGATCACCAAGTTTTGACTTGCGAATCGTCTTAATAGCGTCTTGCATTTGCTGACGTAATGCCTGCACCTCTTGGGTGTTTTCATCTTTTACTTTATTAGTAGCCTCTTTACTAGCACTTTCATTGGCATTGTCTTCTACCAGATCTGCCAGATCCTCTGATGCTTTTTTACGCTTTTTCCATAGATAGTAGGCGACAAAACCTAATACGATACATGCAATTAGGATACCGATAATCATGAAAAAGGTTTTAAGAGGGACATAGTCATATAACAAGACTAAGGCGACTATGATGCCCAAAGCTACTAGCACTCTTGGGTTATAGATAAGATGAAAAAACCTTGAAAACATGCGTGCTACCTAGTGTAATCTTAAGATAATAAAATGAGTGTCTACAACGATACTACTAATCAAAATGACGTCATCAAATTGATGTTGCTAAAAGCCATACTGCCAAAAGTTGGGTCGTTAAAAGCCATGTTGCCAAAAACTGTATTGCCAAAAACTGTATTGCCAAAAACTATGGTTCTGATTTCTGAAAGTCATCTGCTAACCACAGCATAGAGCAATGCTTATGTTGAGTAATCAAAAATACGCTGTCTGACTCTTGTTGGTCTTTTTCTGCTAAGTTAACGAACAACGATAGGCTAATAAATGGCTTTAACCAGTTATTCAATGGCATATAATGCCCTAAATGGTATTCATTTACTAGAGCGCCTTTTGTGATAAACGCCTCAACAAAGCTCATATATACTGACATATCATAAGGTTGTGTTGATGGATTAATGTCTGATATAGCGGTAATACTAGTATCTAATGGTGCAACATTAGTCTTGGTTTCGGTGTCGTCTGGCTTTGTTGTGGGTTTGTTTAGCGTTTTTGGCGATGCCGTATTAGTCGGTACTAATGACAGTTCGTTATCTATCAATAAATTTTTAATAGTTGTTAAGTGGTTTAGGTAACCACGTCTATTATTCATGCGTTCAGTACCATGGCTATCGTGATGTTTAGCATCAGGTGTATGCACCTCTGTCAATAAAACGCTGGTGCTGGTCTCAATGTTGAGTAAGTCTTGAGCCGCTTTATTAAAAAACACTAGCAATGCACCAGCCTCAGTAGGAACGATATTAGACGTTTGCTGTGAGTGTAGGTGCGTATCGAGCCAATCATCACTCAGCTGTGTATCTGCAATGATAAGTAAGCGCATTTCAGGCATTGCTGACAGTGATAATGATGTGAGGTGTTCATTGATGAAGCTCGCCGGGTCGCTTTCACCTTTGTTTTCTAAGTCTTTTGCATCATCATTATTGGTCTCGATCAGTGTAAAAGAGAGTAAGGTCTCGGGAATACCGTAGGTGGCTAAATGTTCTTTTACTATTGCAATCAGAGGTGCAGAGTCGGCTCCAATAGGTAGGCATAAATAGATAGGTAGAGTGGATAGGTGAGCAACGGAGGTTGCCGTTATTGTATCTTCCTTATGCTTTTCTTCGGAACCAACCAAGTAATGTTGTTGCCATTCAGGGTGGACATTAATAGCTGAGTTTGGCTGAGTATTATCTTGTTGATACTGATCGAGGTGTTCAGCAAGGGTAGACCACAATTCCTCACTCAAAGTAAGCTGCTCATGAATTAATGAGCATAAACGTAATGTTATATCGTCTGAGGGCTCATCAGATATATAGCGATAGGGTAGTGATGTAGCATCAGCAAGTCTAGTGATTGGCTTTACCAACACTGGCAAGCCATCGAAGTCTGTCAGTTCATCACTTAATAAAGTCAGATCTTGGTCGTTATTAATGACATCAGACCAACTGTCGCCCTCAGGTAAGCAAATACGGCTAAAAACAAATAGTTGATAAGTATCGGGTAGTTTGGCACTTTCCTTTTTATTTGAAGTCTCATCAAGGGTGTCAGACGCCTGACTTTCTTGCTTATCCAGTTTTTTTTGCCACCATAGGAGTGCCATGATAGTACCAAATAATAGTATAGGAATAGCGACAAACCACAGCAATAAGCCAGAAGAAGTAAGCTGTCGGGCGTTATCTTTAAAGTACATCCAGACTAAGAGAAGGTAGACTGCTAAAAATGCGCCTAAAATAAAACGGCTGTACGACAGTATTTTTTTTGCGCCCACTTATCTGAACTCCCTATGTGTTGGGTTGTTATTATAATTATTACCATGTAATCAAACTTTCTAGACCATATTTTATGGTATTAATAGACTTCTTTCTACTATATTTGGCGACTTTATTTCACTTACCTGTGGCTAGATTGTAAGAGGATTGTACAGTTGAGAGGTCTTTATCGAATGAGATGGCGCTACAATAATTAGCGATAGCAACGATATGCGGTAAATAGCAGTAAATATAGACAGTATACGGGCAGTATAAAAAGATATTAGAGGCGTTTAATGTGGTTAAATTTTTTTTATTAGTATAATTAAGTCAGCTTTCTTTTAAACAGATACGATTTGTCTATATAATACTTGCGAAATAGAATTTATCAACGCCTGTTTGCCTTCATCTTTATCGTTTTAACAATTGTTGCCGCTTATTTATGATTTACGTGATTGTGTCTGCTTTTACATTTATCTCTATCATCATGATTGTCATGCTTTTTGATAGGCAGCTATTCACGCGACTGTTAAATAATATTACGATAATTTTTCAGAAATTATTTAGTGCTAAATCCAAGTCGACATCAATGCGCACTTCAGCATTAAAGACCCAATCAAAGCCGTTGCGCGCTCATATACAACAATTAAAAAGCAAAATTAAAAGGATAGATATTTCTCGGATTCCAGTCATATCAGCACTGTCGTTAGTGATTGTTATGGCAACTGCTGGGCTGTGCTATGCCTTAATTACCAACTATTCTCTTGAGGTATATCATGCGAAAGATACGACACTCAGCACCCCAAGCAATCAAATCAGCCAGTTATTAA
The DNA here is from genome assembly GCF_052376215.1 of Psychrobacter sp. AOP7-B1-24. Taxonomy (NCBI): domain Bacteria; kingdom Pseudomonadati; phylum Pseudomonadota; class Gammaproteobacteria; order Moraxellales; family Moraxellaceae; genus Psychrobacter; species Psychrobacter sp. AOP7-B1-24. Next base: position 18,726 of record NZ_JBQSVL010000039.1, on the reverse strand, counting down.
TCGGAGAACGTTTGCGTCCGCCACCAACGCCACCTGAAGAACTATTTGCTGAACTAGATGCTGAAATTGCAAGTTATCAAGCGAGCACAGCGGATGATGGCTATTGGCCAGATAGTCAGACGAACCTACCTCAGACTGACAGACCACTAATGCTACCTGAGCCTGATTTGTCTGATTTAAAAGTCCAAGATAAGAGCACTGGTTATTCAGGCGATATATTAGCGTCACATCTTAGTAATGGTGATATCAATATTAAGAACGCTGACCGTAATTGGAAAAAAATGAACTCAGAGTTTGTTCAACGGCTGTTGACTGTGTATAAGGTGATGAGTGATCAATATGGCTATGAGATGGTGCTTTTAGAAGGTTATCGCAGCCCTGAAAGACAGGCAAGGCTGCTTAAAAAAGGTTCTCACGTGACAAAAGCGGGATCATACAAGAGCTATCATCAGTTTGGTTTGGCAGGTGACAGTGCTTTTATTAGGAATGGTAAGATTGTCATTACTGAAAAGGATCCTTGGGCGATGCGAGGTTATAAATTATATGGTAAAGTAGCGAAGTCTGCTGGACTTGTGTGGGGTGGTGACTGGCGCATGATGGATCTTGGTCATGTTGAACTACGTAAAAAAGGGGTGCTCGGCCACCCAGAAATGGCAGAGATTTTGACCAGTCAATAATGACAATAATACTTCAAGGTAAATTGAAAATATGAACAGATGTATGACACTGCCGATATCATTGATTGTTACAGGCCTATTGCTAAGTGGCACGCTAACTGGATGTAGCACTGATAGATTTAGTAGCTCAAATGACAACGCCTCTGAGCTAGCAGGTGAGTCTGGTATTACTGACAAGATAAAAGGTCTTATCAGTAATGATGATGACTTGCAGGAGCTCAAAGGCCAGCTAGAGGAGCAGCAACAACAGCTAGAGGCATTGCAAAAACATTTAAAACATCAGACGATTCCAGTAAGTATTAAAGCATCGGCCAGTGCCAATGCTGGTCGTGCAACACAAGGTACAGCGAGTACTGCTTATATAGCATTTTTAGAAGAAGACAGCCAATTTACTGAAGTTGAAACGCTAGCTGCGAAAGAGATTAGTGTCATTCCTAATCGTGACAGTAATCTGAGCTTAAATATTCCGCAAGATGCCCGTTTTATTGCGGTGAAAGTAGGGCTGAGATACACCAAAAAACGCTCGCAGTTTCTCATTCCAATTACCAGTATCAACTTTGACACACCACTCACGCTTAATATTGGCGCATGCGATGTAAATATTACGGAAGGCATCAGCCCAGACAAAGCACCCGAATTTACGACCAAACTAAAATATTATCAGCAGCCATTGACCAGCTGTTCGTAGGAGATTGTCTTGAGTAAACACAGAGTATTATGGGGCGAGGGACTGTTTCTACGCCCTCAGCATTTTCAAATTCAAGACACTTATCATAACTCGCAGCGGGCATTGAGTATGATGTTGGCACATCCATATGCGTACGGCGTGTCTGATGTTCAAATTGATAAACAGCTTTTGGAAAGCAATTTATTAAGCTTCCAAAGTATTTATGCTGTATTACCAGACGGAACGATATATCAAGCGCCCCGTACTGATGCATTGCCAAAAGCTATCACGTTGGATACTCAAGACAATGGCGATGATGTATTTGTATTTTTGAGTTTAGAGATAGTTCATAGTGGCGGCAGTAATATACAGACTGAGCACAGTGACAACCCTGCTCGCTATGTAAGAGGTGCGGTTGAGGCGCAAGACTTATATAGTCAAGCAGCTGAAGCGGTTATCGATGTTATTAAGTTGTCCCCCAGTTTACAGCTAAGCCATTCCGCGCAAGCGCCTAGTCAAGATACTGTGTCTTTATTGGTTGCCAAGTTGGTGCGTACGACTCAAGGTGTTTATCAAGTAGATGATGATTATATTGTGCCAAGCGTACATATCACGAGTAATCCAGCACTTGTTGGTCAAGTCTATCGTTTAATGACCATGATTAACACCAAATCCACTTCGCTATATGACCATCATCGCCAGTCGAACAATGATTTGCTAGAGTTCCGCTCGTCAGATATTGCTTCTTTTTGGTTGTTACATACGCTCAATACAGCATACTCTCAGCTGAGCCATTTATATAGTAATAATAAATTGCATCCAGAACGCCTTTATGAGGCGTTATTAAATGTTGCCAGCCAATTGGCCACTTTTAGCTCATTATACAAAGTCGGCGACTTGCCAGCTTATCATCATGATAATGCCAATGAGTCATTTGTGAGTATTATTTCGATTATTCGTGAGCTACTTAATACCGTTATTGCGAGTAACTTTATATCGATTCCACTACGTCAGAACAAACCGTCTTACTATACTGGTGAGCTGAGTAGTGACAAGATCACACGTGGCTCGCAACTGTATCTGTCGATTAGTTCGTCGCTACCGATGCATGAGCTAATCGATATCGTGCCACGCCGCTTTAAGATTGCGACTCCTGATGCAGTAGAGAAACGTGTTTTGTCGGCGCTTCCAGGCTCACCTGTCTCACATGTCACTCAGGTGCCTAGCGCAATACCTGTGAGACCAGGGTTTAGCTACTTCACTATCGAGCCAGTAGGTGAGTTATATGAAGAGATGCTAAAGTCTGAATCTATCTGTATTTATGTGCCGAACGGTTTTGACGACTTAAAAATCGAACTGATGGCTATCGTACAGTAGCATCGTTTATTGGTCACTATAAAGTCTATTTTTGGGTGAGCCTGATATAGGATTGTTTGACTTTATAACTAGGTATCATAGATTGTCATTCAACATTTTTATTAGGGCGTGTCTTCATTTCAAAAATGGTGATAAAAATGAGATAAATTGCCGTCAAACAAGAAAAATAGCGCAGATAATATCGGGATATTAACCAGCTATTTGACGATGTTTGGCAAGATTTAGCCACTTTTAGCCCATTTAGATGACTATCGGGTGAATTGAAGACACGCTCTAGTTACTTTTATTGGCGTAGGGTGCGTTTTTATTGTCCTTTTTAAACAGGGACACACCCTAGGTAGTATTCGAAAAATAATACGCATTAGGAACAGTCATGGCAGGAAATAATTCAACGGGTTCTGCGCCTTCACTACTAGATTCAGGTGAGGTAGCATCAAAAGTTTCAGCAACAGGCCTTGATAGGCGTATTAGTAGCCAGTCGTTAGTCGATATCATGTACGACGGCTTTTATTTAGTGTTCTTACTGCGCAATCACTATTTCAGCACTGAGCCGAGAAAATTTCGCCAAAAGATATATAACTTTTTAGATAAGTTTGAGAGCAGTGCGCGCAAAAAAGGTTTTATGTCAGAAGATATTCATGAGGCCAAATACGCTTACTGTGCGTTGATTGATGAAACCATCATGACATCGCAAGAACCAGAGTTTCAGACACTCAAAGATTCTTGGGAGTTAAATCCTTTACAGTTGGATTTGTTTGGTTCACAAGTTGCTGGTAATGAGTTTTTTGATCGCTTGGATGGATTGCGTGAGCAAGGGGAGAAGCATCTACCAGCCTTAGAAGTTTACCACTATGCAATGCTGCTTGGTTTTCAAGGTAAGTATCGTTTAGAAGCCCCTGAAAAAATTCGTTATCTTATCTCGCGATTGGGTGATGAAATTGAGCACCTACGAGGTAACAAGAACGAATTTTCACCATTTTGGGCCATTCCTGATCAGATAAAACATACACTCACGAGTGAGACACCGCTATGGATTATTCTTGCTGTCATGGCGGTGCTATTAACGGTCATATTTGCAACTATGTGGCAGCTCACCAATAGCTTTTCTACTGATCAGCTATCAGCATATGACAATGTGATTCAAGAAAACAAAGAGCAAGCGCATATTTCTATCTTCTTACCTTAATGATGGTTATATCATCACGAGCACATTAAGGTTCTGAATCGCTTGTATCACAGGCAGTCAAATAAAAACGGCATTAGTATAATTATTATACTAATGCCGTTTTTATTTATTAGGGCGTGTCTTCATTTCAAAAATGGTGATAAAAATGAGATAAATTGCCGTCAAACAAGAAAAATAGCGCAGATAATATCGGGATATTAGTCAGCTATTTGACGATTTTTGGCAAGATTTAGCCACTTTTAGCCCATTTAGATGACTATCGGGTGAATTGAAGACACGCCCTAGTGTCATATCGACTAACTAAACCAGATCGTTTGTCTTGTGCACGTAAATTAAGGAAATAACAGCCATAAAAAAACCCTCATCAAATTGATGAGGGTTTTGGCAAATGCCATAATCGAATTAATGATAATTCAAAAGATTTACTACTAAAATGTGGCTCTCCAACCTGGGCTCGAACCAGGGACACACGGATTAACAGTCCGTTGCTCTACCAACTGAGCTATTGGAGAATAGGCTGTAAGTATTTAATACCCTTACAACAAGCTTAGAAAGTCTCTAACGAGTTCTTGCTAAGTGGGGCGTATTCTAGCAAAGATAAAAAATACGTCAAGCTTTTTTTTCATATTTGGTAAATATTATTATTTTAATGAGTGGATAGGCCGCTTTCTCACGTATTCATTCCAGATTTGGTCCTTTTTCACTAAGCGTGTGATGAGTATGTCAAAGACAGGCTTTACACTGAGTATCAGTACTGATTATAAAATATTCAAAAAAAGGCGCCACATAGTGAATATGTGGCGCCTTTTTTTATAAAACACTTTTAAAAAAATAATGCTCTAATACTTATTCGGCAACATCCAATTCAGCAACCGCTTTTTCGATACGTGATAACGCATCTTTTAGTGTGGCTTCATCAGTGGCATAGGAGATACGCATGTAACCACCAAGGCCAAACGCGTCGCCAGGTACAACGGCTACGCCGACTTTATCCAATAACCATGCTGAAAATTCAGTACAAGAAGACAAACCAGCGGCTTTGATTAATGGCACGATATTTGGGTATACATAAAATGCGCCATCAGGACGCAAGCAAGTAATACCTTTGATGGCGTTTAAGCCATCAACCACAAGGTCACAACGCTTTTCAAAAGCTTCTACCATTGGTTCTAGCACGCTTTGGTCGCCGCTAATGGCTGCTTCTGCTGCGACTTGGCTGATAGAGGTTGGGCATGAAGTAGATTGCGATTGAACTTTTTTCATTGCGCCAATAAGCTTGGCAGGGCCGCCAGCATAACCGATACGCCAGCCTGTCATTGCATAGGCCTTAGAGACGCCATTTAAGATAATGGCACGGTCTTTCAGCTCAGGAGCGGCATTTAAGATGTTGTAGAACTTATCACCTGTCCAGCGAATATGCTCATACATGTCATCTGAGGCCACGTAGACTTGTGGGTGCTTTTTCAATACTTCAGCCAGTGCTTTCAGCTCTTCCAAAGTATAGATCATACCAGTTGGGTTAGATGGGCTATTTAATACCAACATTTTGGTTTTATCAGTAATGGCCGCTTCTAGTTGCTCTGGTGTGATTTTGAAGTTTTGCTCAGCTGGGCATTTGACGATGACTGGCACGCCTTCTGCGATGATAACCATGTCAGGATAGCTGACCCAAAACGGTGCTGGAATGATGACTTCATCACCTGGGTTGATAAAGGCTTGAGCAAGGTTAAAGAATGACTGTTTACCACCAACCGATACTAGAATTTCGTTAGGCTCATAGCTGATGTCGTTATCATTTTTGAACTTTTCAATGATGGCTTTTTTTAGCTCTGGTGTACCGTCGACAGCGGTGTATTTGGTGAAGCCACCATTAATGGCATCGATGGCTGCTTTTTTGATGTGCTCTGGTGTGTCAAAGTCAGGCTCGCCTGCACCCAGACCAATGATATCTTTGCCCGCTGCTTTTAGCTCTTTGGCTTTATTGGTAATCGCTAGCGTAGGTGATGGTTTGATGTTATTGACGCGGTCAGACAGTTGTAACTCGCTCATGGGAGATCCTTTTTATATTAGGGCGTGTCCTCAACTCAATCGATAGTCATCTAAATGGGTTAAAAATAGTTAAATTTTACCAAACGGCGTCAAATAGCTGACTAATATCTCGATATTATCTGCGCTATCTTCCTTGTTTGACTTCAATTTATCTTATTTTTATCACCATTTTTAAAATGAGGACACGCCCTAGTGGGGTTGGTGGAAATCTATTGTGAATTATATAACGTTTTGAATGCTATCAGCATGCGATATTAGAGCGTTTAAGGAATCAATGTTTTTCATATACTGAGAAGGCAGTCACTATTCACAGGCAGCTATTACTCAGCAGTTACTATTCAATAGTAAGCGCATTCACTGTTAGTTTTACACTGATTTTCATGTTGATTTTGGCATTGTAGCACGCTGATATTACGCTGTCTTATGACGCTAGTAACATGAGGTGGTACTAAGATGAATGGTTTTGACATTATCTGGTACTACTCAATTAGAGCGTGTTGAACATTCAAATATTAGGGCTGCTGATCTCTAAAATTGCACCAACCTAGGCGCAAGCCGCCGATAATATCGAGATCTTAGCTAGGCTTCCCTAATCATAATCCAATTTATATTGGCAGCTCAACCGATGCTGTTGATTGCGAAGACACAACAATAAACCTATATCTGTACACTATAACTATTTAGATTTTTTAAATAAAATGAGCAATAGCTTAAATAAATAAAAATAATATCGTATATCAAATGATAATAATTATTATGTATATGACGCCTTATGAAGCGGTGATTTTTATATTATAAAAGAGATGATAAAGGATAATAACGATGACAGATGCTTCTAAAAAACTCCATATTCTGATTACTGGCGCGACTTCGGGTATTGGTAACCAGTTGACCAAAGATTATCTACTAGAAGGGCATCACGTCTATGCTGTTGGTCGTGATGCGGATGCATTGGCCGAGCTCAAAGCGCTAGGAGCAGAGGTTATTGACTTGGATTTGATGGATCGGGACAAGGTGCTTGATGCCTTTGATAAAATATCTGAGATTGATGTGGCAATCTGTGGTGCTGGCATGTGTGAATATTTAGACATGCCAAACTTTGATAGCAGTGTCTTTATGAAAGTTATGTCGGTGAATATGGGCACGTTGTCGCATGCGATAGAAGGGGCCTTGCCCAAGTTGATCGCTTCAAAAGGTCGCTTGGTCGGTATCGGCTCAGCCTCTGCTTATGTACCTTTTGCCCGTGCGGAAGCTTATGGAAGCTCAAAAGCTGCCATCCATTATTTAATGAAAACTCTACAGATTAGCCTTGCGCCGCATGATGTGTCAGTCAGTTTAGTGGTACCAGGTTTCGTCGAAACGGCAATGACCAAACAAAACGATTTCCCTATGCCATTCATCCAGACACCAGAGCAAGCCAGTCAGGCCATCCGAGACGGTATAGAGAGCGGTCACGATGTCATTGAGTTTCCCAAAAAACTTACCTTTCCATTAAAAGCGTTGGGCATACTGCCAGATTTGGTATGGCAACAAGTGAGTAGCAAGCTCAATAAAAAATAAGTCATTATTGGTAACAATATTTCAGTCATCAGAACAGATGAAAATATAAAGGAAGCCCTCCATGCCGTTTATTCGCCGTAAACGTAAGAATTCAAAATCAGTCTCTAACAACGCCAGCAATGCTGCAAACAATAATCCTAAAGTCCAAACGAAAAAACGCATCGCCATTATTGGCTCAGGCGTATCAGGCTTAACCTGTGCGCATTACCTAGTGGGACAACATGACGTAACCGTGTTTGAAGCCAATGATTATATTGGTGGTCATGTAAACACGATTAATGTGGCATTACAGGATAGCAAAAAAGCAAAGAGTGGTAATACTGAAAACAGTGCAATAGACACAGGGTTTATCGTATTTAATGAGCGTACTTACCCTAACTTTTTTCGCTTGCTTTATGATTTAAAAGTACCGTTTCAGTCGACAGACATGAGCTTTTCAGTGAAAAACACGGCGAGCAATTTTGAATACAACGGTCACACACTCAATACTTTAGTATCACAGCGTAAAAATGTGCTTAACCCAAAATTTTGGCAGTTTATTAAAGATATTTTACAGTTTAATAAACACATCAAGCAGCTACGTCAGGATTACGATACTGCCCGTGCAAAAAGAGAAGACGTTAGCAGCTTTACTGAGCAAACACTTGGCAGTTATTTAGCACAGAAAAGCTATGGGGCGTTGTTTAAAGACAACTATTTGCTGCCAATGGTTTCTGCTATTTGGTCGACCAGTCTACATGATGTAAAAGACTTTCCTTTGGTACTATTTGCACAATTTTTCGATAACCATGGGTTGCTTGATGTGGTCAACCGCCCGCAGTGGTTCACTATCAAAGGTGGATCAAAACAATATGTGAATAAACTGGTTACGCGCTTTGTTAAAGCGGGTGGCGAGGTACGAATAAATAGTCCAGTGCAATCGGTGGTTCGTGATGGTGATCAAGTGTCATTGACCGTTCAAAATGCAGCCAGTGCTGATGACAGTATTGAAAAACTGACCGAAAACTTAGTGTTCGATGAGGTGGTTTTTGCTTGTCATGCAGATACGGCGTTAAAGATTTTAAAAGATGCCAGTACTGATGAAACTGAGGTGCTGAAGCATTTCCGTTTTACTAACAACAGGGCTGTCCTTCATACCGATACCAGTATTTTACCCAAGAAGCCTTTGGCATGGGCAAGCTGGAACTACCTCATTGATGAAACAGCGTCGGGTAATGTGACTGAAGCAGGGCAAGCTATCGAAAGCGCAAAAACCCCTGCTAAGCCAGTGCTTACTTATCACATGAATATTCTGCAACGCCTCACTAAGAAACACAATTATTTAGTCACGCTCAATCCAGCGATAGCCAATAAAACTATTGATGAGAAGCAAGTTATTAAAAGTATCGATTATAGTCATCCAGTGTTTGATAAAGCGATGATGGATGCGCAAACAAAATGGTCGACTATCTCTGGTAATGAATCGCACACGCATTTTTGTGGGGCATATTGGTTCAATGGTTTTCATGAAGATGGTGTGCGCAGCGGGCTACGTGTGTGTCAAACGCTAGGTGATACGATTGATATTAAAGATGATGTAGACCCAAGCCATCTACCGGATGCTGAGAGTGCGCATACGCCATTTCGTTATAAAGACTTACCGGTCAAGGCAGATATCAATGTACGAAAACTCAATAAACGTCAGGTGACAATTACGTCTACCAATCAAGAGCTGGTTAACTACGTGAAAAGTTTACAGCCCAAAGTTGTAGATACCAATGAAAAGAAAAAGACAAGCTTGTTTGGTCGTCGAAAAGCGAAATAATGATGGCATTGCAGTTTCAAAATTGAAATTTCGGCATCAAAATCAACCAATACCATAAAAGAGCGTACTATGCCTATTGAGCAGTATTCGTCCAACAGTAAACTGCCACATCAGCTGTTCCATGGAACGACGTGGCACAGTCGATTGCTGCCAAATGTACATAAGTTTGTGTATCCGTATCGCTATTGGGGCGTCAATATCAGTGCATTGGTTAGAGGTGAAAACCTTCCTGAAATAAATACGGCAGTTTTTAGCGAGAATCAGCAGTTGAAAAGGTTGCCGTTAAAAAGGTTATTGGCAAAAGGCTTGCCGTTATTTTCAGCAAAGAAAAAAGCCTTGCAGCAGTTTTGTCCCGATGATTATTTGCAAAAATTACAGTCACAAGGGTCAGATAGCAACAGTGATTTAAGCGACTTAGTTAAAAGTAAAAGCAAAATTAAAGACAAGAACGCAGAGGCTGATGTAAATCCCATTCAAGCACTTCATAATCGTTTAAACCAAGCATTTATGGAGCAGGCAGGCAGTACGCCAAAAGGCGATATGATTGGATTGCTAGTATGCCGTAATGCAGGTATATATTTTAGCCCAGTCAATTTTTATTTGGGCTTTGACGAACAGCAGAACCCGACGCACTTGCTCGCTGAAGTGTCCAATACACCGTGGGACAAGCGCCATTACTATGGGTTCTTGCTTGATGGCGAGAATACCGAGTTTTGTCATGACAAAGACTTTCATGTGTCACCTTTTAATCCTATCGATCAGCTATATCGCTGGCAGGTTAAGGTAAAAAAGCAATCCGATAACTGCTTGCAGGTGCGTATTGGGATTGATATCAGTGATGAGCGTGGTGAAGTTTTAAAAACAGGTATAAAGATATCTGGCGTGCCAATGACCACCGCTTCTGTTCGCAAAAGCTTACGACAAAACCCGCTGATGAATATGACGTCCTTAACTCGTATTTATTGGCATGCTTTCAAACTGTATGCGATCAAAAAAGTTCCTTATATTAATTATGACGAAAAGCTAGCCGATAGCCAGCAAAAAGAAGGCAGCATGGACAAGAACAAGTATTAAGCGTTAAAAAAATCCGAGTAGTTCGAGAATTTTATAAATGTAATATTAAAAATAAAGCACTTAAACTTAAATAAGGATAAACACACAATGCTAGCACGACCGACCGACCGAGCACCTGTCTCAACATTAGAAAAAGTGAGCGCACGGATAAATAAGGCCGTCAATGAGCGTGCTATTTTGCAGCCAGTGAGTGGTGGGGTAAATAAAGTAGCCAGAAAGCTGATATTTCAAGCGTTGCAGCATGTTCAGTTTGGTAGCATTACTTTAATTGAAGCGTTTGACGACAATGCTTCTAAGACTACCCGTTTTGGTGGTGAGTCTGATAGCACCGTAAGCAGTTCAGCAGTCGGACGGCATTCGTTGCATGTGACTTTGATGATTCACGACACCGCTGTATATCGTCAGCTGCTGCTAGGTGGCTCTATTGCGCTAGCAGATAGCTATATCAATGGTGAGTGGGATACGGATGATTTGACGGGATTGATTCGGTTGGCAGCGCGTAACTTGACGGTACTCAATAAGTTAGAAAATCGTTTTGCAGGCGTGAGTAAAGCCTTTGAAAAAGCCAAGCATCAGTTGCGTAGCAATGACAAAACTGGCTCCAAGTCCAACATATTAGCCCATTATGATTTGGGTAATGACATGTATCAGCGTTTTTTAGACGAGACTATGATGTATTCATCAGCGGTATATTGTGCGCCTGATGTGTCGTTGAGCGATGCGCAGCAGCACAAACTGGCGCTTATTTGCCAGCGTCTACAGTTGACTGCTGACGATCATGTGGTTGAAATCGGTACTGGGTGGGGTGGTTTTGCTATTTATGCCGCCACGCATTATGGCTGTAAAGTCACGACGACGACCATCTCTGATGCGCAGTACGACGAAGCACAACGAAGAGTAGAAGCAGCAGGTCTGTCTGATAAAATTACGTTACTCAAGCAGGACTATCGTGAGCTGACAGGACAGTACGATAAGCTGGTTAGCATCGAGATGATTGAAGCCGTTGGACATGAATATTTGCCAGTATTCTTTGCTAAATGTAACAGTCTGCTGAAGCCTACAGGGCTGATGGTTTTACAGGCAATTACCTTCAATGACCAGAACTATCAAGAGTATATAAATTCAGTCGATTTTATCCAGACGCATATATTCCCAGGTGGTTGTCTACTGTCCAATCAAGAGCTCAATACCCAGTTCACCGAGCAAACGGACATGGTGATCAAACAGCTTCATGATTATGGCTTTGATTATGCACATACGCTTAGAGATTGGCGTCTAGCCTTTATGGCACAGCGCGAAGAAATAACTGAGCTCGGTTATGATGATGCCTTTATTCGTTTATGGAATTTTTACTTTTGCTACTGCGAAGGTGGTTTTTTAGAGCGCACGATTGGTGTGGTACAAGTGACAGCCGTAAAGCCAAACAATATCGATACGCTACATTTTTCTGATTTGCCAGCGGCTGTTTAGCACACGCCCTAGGTTTGATGGAACCTCACCTGACCTTATAAGAGTTGCGTGGTTTCATTTATTTTATTGAGGAGACTATCATGGGCTATGTTTTTATTTATCTTGCTGCTGTGGTTATATTTTTGGGTATCGATGCGATCTGGCTCAAAACGATGACCAGCTTGTTCTATGAAAAGCGTATTGGCCACTTGCTTGCCGATGAGCCAAACATGGTCGCCGCTGGCGTGTTCTATCTGTTTTACTTGTTCGCACTGTGCATATTAATTCTTTATCCTCAAATCAAAGCCGGTGCGTCACTTGGTCACATATTCTTACTTGGTGGCTTGATAGGACTAATGGCTTACGGTACGTATGATTTTACCAGTTTGGCATTGTATAAAGGCTTTACGATGGATACAGCATTAGTGGATTTTGCTTGGGGCGGGATTTTGACAGGTAGCGTAAGTACGATTGTTGCATGGTTGGCTTATCGCTTTCATTGGCTCAGCTAAATATTCTTAACGCGTTAAATCTGTCATACTGGCTCATAAGCATAGATAAATAAACGTCTCCAAAAATAAGGATCATCATGCCACAATCCAACACCAGCTCATCTGCTCAAAAAGCTCCTTTAAATAGCGAGCTATATATGTCGATACTCATGACACCCGATATGGCAAATTTTATCGGCAATGTGCATGGTGGTGATTTGTTAAAAATGCTTGATCAGGTTGCTTATGCCTGTGCCAGCCGATATAGCGGTAACTATGTGGTGACACTATCTGTCGACCAAGTGATGTTTCGAGAGCCTATCTATGTAGGTGAGCTGGTGACTTTTGCTGCCAGTGTCAACTATGTGGGAAACACCTCTATGGAGATTGGCATTCGTGTCGAAGCCGAAGACGTGCGAGCGCGTACCGTCCGTCATACCAATAGCTGTTACTTTACGATGGTCGCTATCGATGATAAGGGTAAGCCAACCGTAGTGCCACCACTTGAGATTAAAAATAATCTACAACAGTGCCGTGCGGATGCTGCGTTAGAGCGCAAAAACTTGCGTATGCAAAGCTCACATCGCCCAAGCTGTGAGTTAAAAGAGACGGTCGGAGAGCTGGATAGTGAGCATGAGCGTTAAGCTCATAGAAATATGGATGGATAGTAGGCTAATCTACTGTCGCTATTTCTCTAAGTATGTAGTTCTTAAATATATAGCTTCTAAGCATGTATCCCAATTATCTTACCACTGCTATCCTGAATCGACTATATCGTTGAGTCGCTAAATATCTATTTTTAACACGTCTGTATAGAGGCTATTATGAGTCTAAAGCCGCCAAAAGCCAATTCGAAAAACACTCCTATTGCTCAACCAACGCCGCGCATGGCGCGTGGTGTTGGTATGAATAATATGGAAGCCAATAATGCTACTAATATTGCCACCAATGAAAATGAACAACACTCTAATTCATTGACCACAGTATTGATTGCTGTTGGAGCAAACCTTGTCATTGCTATTGCAAAAACAGTAGCGGCAGTGATGACAGGATCTGCTTCTATGATCGCGGAGTCAGCGCATTCTTGGGCAGATGCTGGTAATGGCACCTTGTTGATTGTTGCAGAAAAAAAGGCAATAAAACCTGCAGATAGCAGTCATCCGTTGGGTTATGGCAAAGAGTCGTATGTTTGGTCGATGATCGCCGCTTTTGGTGTGTTTATGGCAGGCTCTATCGTCTCCATTTATACAGGAATCACCGAATGGAATGCAGCGGAGAGCGAGACCAACTATACCATTGGTTTTATTATATTGGCGATCGCGTTTGTGCTCGAAGGGTTTTCGTTAGGGCAGGCTTATTTACAAAGTAAAAAGCACGGCGCGGCAATTAATATCAGTGCCATTGGTTATGTGATTAATACCTCTAATCCAACGTTACGTGGTGTGTTTTTTGAAGACTTAGCTGCTGTCATTGGCTTGGTAGTTGCAGCTGCTGCGATGGGCATGCATGCTTATACTGGACAGCCGTTTTGGGATGCACTAGGCTCTATTATCGTTGGTATACTATTAGGCGCTGTAGCAATATTTTTGATTAGCCGTAACCGTGACTTTTTGGTTGGTAACAAAGTATCAGAGCAAATACATGGCTATGCGTTAAGTGAGTTGCTGAATCATGTAGATATTGATAGCGTTTCATATTTGCATCTAGAGTGGGTAGGGCCCAAAAAAATATTTATGGTGGCAGCAGTAGACATCGCGGGTAATCAAAAAGAGAGAGAGATTGCTCATAAGTTTGAAGCGATTGAAAACCAATTCCGCAAAGACCCACTGTTTCAAGAGGTCATATTGACGCTATCCGTACCAGACGCAGATGTTTTGACTTTACCAGATATAGTCACTCCACTATAAAAGTATTACTGCGTTAACTTCGCTTGAAGTATTCAATATACATCTGCACTCGGTTACCTTATACTATATCTTAATTTAGCCGATTATAGTCTACTAATAAAGTGATAATTATATGAAAAAACTACTAAAAAGTACTGTGTTCGCTGTATCGTTGAGCATCGGTGCTGTCAGTTTGATGGCGGTGCCAACGTTATCTGTACAAGCGGCAGTACCGACGGATGCCTCTTTATTAAAACTCATCGAAGTCACTAAGGTCGTTGAGATGATGAATGATATGTCTAGTGATAGTGGTATCACAGATCAAGTGACGCAGTCCATGTTATCTTCGCTGCCTACTGATGATTTGAGTATGGATCAGCGCCAACGTTTAGAAGATATTGTCAGTAAATATAGTAAAGAGATTACAAACAATAGCGATAGCGTGAATCAACAAATTATAAAAAGTTATATGGAGACAGCCAAACAGCACTTTGACCAACAAGAGGTTGATGCACAGATCGATTTTTATAGTAGTAAAATGGGCCAAAGTATCATCGATAAACAGCCTGACATGATGAAAGACTATATGTCACAAATAATGCCTGTCGTCATGGAGTCTACTATGGAAAAAATGCAAGATATTATGCCAAGAATGGCTGCAGATATTAAAGCAATTACACGTGAAGAGTGAGCTGATATTTTAGTAATCTAAAGGTCTTTCATATAGAAGTCTATAAACATAAAAAGGTCGCCATAATTGGCGACCTTTTTATGTTTTAAGCTTACGTTCTATAAGTCTAGTAATTTTTCTATTTGCTACTAACTACTTGCTAGGAGCATTCGCACCGATGAACCATGCATCTTTGTCGATAATGCGACTGGCTTCTGTAAATAGGTCAGCAGTGTCTTCGTCGCCTGCATCACCAGCAGTAGCAATGGCTTTTCGTAATGTTTCTGCCACTTGTTTGTAGCGGCTGGTTAACTCACGCACATGTTGATTGACTTCGGTAATATCAGTTGGGTAATCGTCTAAAATGGACTCTTTTACCACACGGCTTGCCAAGCCATTTGGCTGACCACCTAGGATTACGATGCGCTCAGCGATAGTGTCTGATACTTCGAGGATACGCTCTGATGTTTCATCTAACAGTTGATGTACGCCGATGAAACCTTTACCTTGTAGGTTCCAATGACATTGTTTGCCATCTAATGTTAAATCAATAACGTTGGCCAAATTTGCATTTAGTAGCTTTACCATTTCACTGGCGGTTTCGTCTGATATTCCACTTGCGTAACGTTCTCTCATGACTTACTCCGTTATATTTTAATTTAATTTGATGTGTCACTTTTTCTTATTTGTTTATCTATAATGGTACTGTGTTAGCACTGATGTTATAACTGACAGTGCTTGTTGATTCGTTATAAATAATAGCAGCTTAAATGGTTATTAGAACCCTCAAGTGTTAGGCTTTGTTGAGTGGTCGTGTAAAAGGTTTGTTAAGCATGAAAAGCTTTGTAAATATAGCCAAAGTCATGTAATTTTTTTATAACTGTCTTTGACTTTTTACTAAAACAGGCGTATAGAATGGCTATCTTGTGCACCTATATACAGGTTAAGAGCGATGTCTGTAAGCATCATATTCAGCTGATGCTTATCCTTTAAAAACCAACCCTCAGACCCCATATTGTTATAAACATCTAGAATAAGAAATCTATTATGCGAATGCCTGAACCGCGCTCATCGCGTCAGTTAAATCAGTTGGCCACTCAGCTTCAAGGCGAAGCTGAAATTAGTGGTGTCAATGCGTCAGGGACGCAAATATCGAGTCGCGCCTTTGAGATGGTCACTGATTTTGAGCCAGCAGGTGATCAGCCGCAAGCGATAAAAAAGCTAGTCAATGGTATCGACTCTGACATGGATGAGCAGTTGCTATTGGGGGTCACGGGTTCTGGTAAGACCTATACCATGGCGAAAGTCATCTCCGAGACGCAGCGCCCAACCATTATCATGGCGCACAACAAAACACTTGCGGCTCAGTTATATGGCGAGTTTAAATCGTTTTTTCCTAATAATGCGGTCGAATACTTCGTCAGTTATTATGACTACTATCAGCCTGAGGCTTATGTTGCGGCAAGTGACACTTTTATCGAAAAAGACAGTGCCATTAATGATCATATCGATCAGATGCGTCTGTCAGCTACGCGTGCTCTATTAGAGCGTCGTGATGCGATTATCGTTGCGTCAGTATCTTGCATATACGGCTTGGGCGATCCTGAAAGTTATCTAAAAATGCTATTGCATGTCGTTGTGGGTGATAAAATAGACCGTACGGCGACGATTAAACGTCTGGTTGAAATGCAATATATGCGTAATGAATTGGATTTTGAACGTGGTACGTATCGCTTGCGCGGAGAGTTGCTAGATATCTATCCTGCTGAGTCTGAGCAACTGGCCGTTCGTGTGCATTTATTTGATGATGAAGTAGAGAAGATTACTTGGTTTGATCCATTAACTGGCAAGACTGTACGTAGTGTGCCGCGTATTACTATTTATCCAAAATCGCACTATGTCACCCCGCGCAACAAGCTAGAAGCTGCCAGTCATACCATACGCGAAGAGCTAGAGCCACGATTGGAGTACTTCCGCGAAAACAACAAGCTGATTGAAGCGCAGCGTCTCAAAGAACGTACTCAATATGATCTTGAGATGATACAGCAGCTCGGCTACTGTAACGGCATCGAAAACTACTCGCAGCATCTCTCTGGTCGTCCTTCAGGGGAAGCGCCGCCGACGTTATTTGATTATATTCCAGAAGATGCCTTATTGTTCCTTGATGAGTCACACGTGACCGTCTCGCAAATTGGCGCGATGTATAAGGGCGATAGATCACGCAAAGAAAACCTAGTCAACTATGGCTTTCGTTTACCAAGCGCGATGAATAACCGTCCGATGAAGTTTGAAGAATGGGAGCGTATCAAGCCCAAGACTATCTACGTGAGTGCCACGCCAGCGTTATATGAGCTTGAGCATAGCGAGCAAGTGGTCGAGCAGGTCGTACGCCCAACGGGTCTGATCGACCCTGAGATTGAGATACGTCCTGTATTGACGCAGGTCGATGATGTGCTATCAGAGATTACCAAACGCCGCGAAAAGGATGAGCGGGTATTGATTACCACGTTGACCAAGCGCATGTCAGAGGATTTGACCAGTTATCTAAAAGAGTACGATGTCAAAGTCGCCTATCTGCATTCTGATATCGATACTGTCGAGCGTATGCAGATTATTCATGAGTTACGTACAGGCGTGCATGATGTGTTGGTCGGTATCAATTTGCTGCGTGAAGGTTTGGATATGCCTGAAGTGTCGCTGGTAGCGATATTTGATGCCGATAAAGAAGGTTTCTTACGCTCTGAGCGCTCGCTTATTCAGACCATTGGTCGTGCAGCACGTCACTTAAATGGTAAAGCCATTCTCTATGCCGATCGCATCACACCAAGTATGCAAAAGGCGATAGATGAAACTGATCGTCGCCGTGAAAAACAAATAGCGTTTAATGTCGAGCACAACATCACGCCAAAAGGTGCGCGCCGTAGTATCACGGATAAAATCGATACCGGTGACGATAATAATGCCAATGACAACCAGGTAATTCCAATCAAGAGCAACTTGCCTGATGTGGATATCAGTATCTTACGTAGTCCTGACTTGCTGGCCAAAGAAATCAGTCGCCTTGAAAAGCAGATGAAGCAGATGTCGCGTGACTTGAAGTTTGAGGATGCGGCGAAAACGCGCGACAAAGTATTAGAATTGAAAGCACATTTAATCTAAGGTGTGAGTTGGCTTTTACTGAATATTAGAGGAGATGAGTCGCATATTCTGTGGCTCATTTTTTATGCATCGTTTGCTATAATCAATAAAGTTTAAGTAACAGTGAAATCGGGTTTTACCAACATTAAACGCAGTTTTACACATTACCCCTTAACAAACATCCGTCCTTCTAATACGATAAGCAAACACAGCGTATAGCTATCTTTGGTTCATCAAGATCAAAAAATATTAGATAATAAGGACATAATTATAATGGACGTTAAAGCATTATTTAAGAAGGGCATAGAAAAACAATTACTCGATGTAGATGACTATATATTTAAGCCGGAGCTGATAGAGATGACGGTTGAGGAAGGGGAGTTGACCTGCGTGCTAAACAGTGATGGTAGTGTCAATATTTTCTATACTAAGGCAGGAATCACTGACGTCAGAGCTGCGGCTCGAAAGCACCCTTTTACTTCTTTTTCTACTGAGCTACATCATGGAATTTACGATGACGTCATCGACGATGTAGTAGAGAATGTAAATGATATTATAGACAGTCACTCTAAGTATTTCCGTCGCAGCAAAGTTTTATCTACTACACCAGCTTTAGGCGGTGGTGATGCTATCATTACAGAAGCTGATAAATATTAGAGACTGGATCTAACCGATTTTGATAAAAAAAGGCCAGATTA